>JAZSER010000048.1:0-2399 GCA_045531815.1 Faecousia sp.
CCTGGAACCGGCATTCCGGATGATTCTCTTCAAGGAGGAGTATGACGCACCTAAGATTGACGAGCTTATGGAAACTGCCATTGTTACGGCATTGTCCACCGCCGCGATGGAAGGCTCTTCTACAATTGCCGAGGATATAACCACCCGCTATACACCTACTGAGGCTGTATCTATGGGTAGTATTTCCGGTATGGCTCATGCAGCCGGACACGCAACGGCTGCTACACAAATGGCAGAAGGGCGAGCGCCTTGCTTTCCTAATGAAGAAACGGCACCGCAACAAGTGGAAATGACCCAAGAAAACACGCGCAAGGAATCCAGGCTGTCAGACAGGGAATACACACGACTATTGCATAAGCAGCCCATCCGAGCAACAAAGAAAGATTGGGCCAAAGTCACAGATGCCAGAATGCAGCGATATGCATCCAGAGAAGATGGCAAAGTACCTGAGATTGACTGCTTCCCAATTGCGGAATATAATGAGCTAAATGTGGGCTACATATATGCTGTTCACAATTACGGAAAAGACAGCTTTCAGATCGTGCAAAAGAAGCAGATCAAGCCGGAAGCAAAGAGTGTATATGGAGAGGAGAAAAGTATCGATGAGCGAAGCAACAGTAATGAGAGAATTGATTCGCCTTCTGGTGAAAAAGAAGGTAGACGAAGAGACAGTAATAGCCGTGGTGAGCTTGCTGGAAACAGAGGAGAATTTTCAAAAGATGATGGAAGAACTCTCCGAAGTGGAGAATCCGACCCGGGATTGGTTGTTGGCGAAGGCACTGTTGATTCCCGACGGGGAGGCATAGACGAAACACAGCTAAAAGACAGGGAGATATTGTCACGGGTGCTGGAAAGTGCAGATCTGAAGACATTTGATCCCCGGCTGCGTCCGCTGCTGCGGGAGTACGGCAGACACTTGCAGCAGCTGAGGGCCATAGAGAGCCTGCAAAGCAAGCTGCAGCCCACCGGTGCCGATGCAAATGCCGTACAGCTTGCTGAAAGAAATCTATCCAGGCTGGAGCAGCTTTATGCCAGACATGAGCAGCGGCTGACCGAGCTGGAGAAAAACCCCCGCCTGCAGCGCCTTACAGAGCAGGTCCGGGCAGAATTCGCTCCCGCCGAGCTGGAGAATGTCGAAAACGGTCAAAACGAAGATGTTGACATTATTCGAACATATGATAGAATAAAAAACGACAAGATCAATTCAGGAACAGTAACAGACGGTGTTGTCGAAATAGAGCTTTCCAGGACAAGGTATCCTCAGTCTGCACAGCATATTCTTGATGCGGTCGCAGCGGGAAAGGCAGAAATATTGACGATTGACCGGGAACATACAAAGGAAAACCGTCGCCGTGCGTTGGCAGGAATGAAAAAAAGCTCAGAATATGATTTGGATGAGTATCCGCCAGCAATGTTTAAAGAAGGTGGAGAAGGTGCAAGTGTTCGACAGATTTCACCATCTGATAACCGTGGCGCTGGATCGGTGATCGGTCACCAATTAAGGAGTTATCCTGATGGGACAAAGGTTCGGATAAAAATAGTTGACTAGGGAGGTATACCATATGAAGTGGGATGAAATTCTTGGATTTATCAAAAACTCGGCACATCAGGTCGAGTTGGTGCAGGAAGGTGCTTTAAGCTCTGATAAGCTACGCGCAATGGGGATTCCGGAAACATCTACCATGGGACAAGTCATGCTGAATATGAAAAGACTTGTTGTGAGTGGATATCTCCGGGTCTATGGCTCGGAGATACCGGAAATCAGCAAAATAGTGAATGCGATCTACCCCGGCAAAAAGATCGTTGTTGCCACGGATGTGTGGGGCGGCATCTTTGCTATCGGAAACGGTGATTTCAGCGGAGATACCTCTATTATGTGGTATTACGCACCGGAAACGCTCCAATGGGAAAGCATGGACATCAGATATGCCGATTTTATTGAGTGGATATTTTCACGGAAATTTGAGGAGTACCATATGTCCTTTGTGTGGGCAAACATGGAGCAGATGCTGCAAACATTGCGCGCAGACCAAGGTGTATTGATATACCCGTTCCTGTGGTCAAAGGAGTGCAACATTCAAACGGCAACAAAGAACGCTGTTCCCCTTGAGGAATTGCTGCGTTTAAATGCGGACTACGAGACAAAGCTCTACGGTAAACCCGAAAAGAAGAAATCGTTTTTTTCCTTTTTTCGTAAAAAGTAAATAATGCCACAAGCGGCGGTCACTGATTTGGTGACCGCTGCTTTTTATGCAGTTGATCGCATCTCCAATGCCCAAGACAAGGGGGCGAGATGTTCTCTTGTCCCCGGTGTCCAAACAGAAAATGCCGTCAGGACCTACCAAAAAGCGAACGATTTGGCAGTAGACGGCATTGTGGGGGAGCAGACCTGGTCCAAG
>JAZSER010000054.1:0-13284 GCA_045531815.1 Faecousia sp.
TGCTTCCACGGTGGCTGCTTCCCGCAGCTCCTCTGCAAAGACCTGCATGGGAAGCATGCTGATCAGCAGAGAAATACACAGAAAGAAGCTGCACATACGGTAAAATACTTTGCTCATTCGGTTCACTCTCCTTAGTTAGTATTCGGGTACATTACGAAGAGAAATCCTGAATGCTGTGAAAAGCTTTCAGTACCCTTCATATAAAATATGTATCCAAGTACCGTGAAGGTGACAGCTTTAAAAAAAAAGAAAATATTATTGAAAAAAGAAGCCTGTATTGGTAGAATATGAGAGAAGAAAGGGAGGTGTTGACCGGGAATGGACGCAGAACAAAAAAAGCGGATTGAAGAACTGTACTTGGAAATGTTCGATAAGTTGATGGTGTACGCCTGCTGTTGTTTAGAAAGTGAAGCGTTGGCAGAGGAGGCGGTGCAGGAAGCTTTTCGCATTGCCTGCCAGAAGCCGGAGAAACTGTGCAGCAGCCCCAATAGCCAGGGATGGCTTGTGTTGACACTGAAAAATACGATTCGAAATATGAAGAGCAGCCGGGCAACTGCGAAAAAGATGGTGGAACGGTATCTTTTGACGCAAATCAAAGAGATCTCTTTTTCAGAAGATAGAATCAATGTAAATATTCTCTACGAGAATGTGGCGGATACAGACGAGTTTAAGCTTCTTTCTGAGCTGGCTATAGAAGGACGCTCCTATGAGGAAATGGCAAGATCCCGGGGCATCACCATTCATGCGTGCAAAAAGCGCGTACAGCGTGCGAAGGAAAAATTGCAGAAAAAAATAAATATTTAATGTCACCGTATGACAGCTTGGATACATACAAAGGTGAAGGGAGGAAGCAGAATGTCCGAGAATCGAAACCGCAGCGCCTGTGATTTTTCGAAATATGACGCTATGGATACAAAAGAGCTGGAGGCGATTTTGCGGTTGGACTCCGAAACCTCTGAGGGGCAGGAATCGGATACGGAGTTAATACTTTATGTGACGGAGGTGTTGGCGGATAGAAGAAATACAAACAACACCGGAAAAACAGCACTTGAAGCATGGGAATCTTTTCAGCAAAACTATCTTCCTTTGGAGGAAGAGTGCATGGAACAGACACAGCAAAAGGCAAAGCCTGTTAAAGCCGCGCGGCCATGGCTGCGTCGGCTGACAGCGGCAGCTGCGGTGATCGCACTGTTAATTGGTCTTTCTGTTACAGCCAGTGCCTTTGGCTGGGAGGACATCTGGAATGCCGTCGCCAAGTGGGCGAAGGAAACATTCTCCTTTGTTAGCAGTGATGCGGACTTCACAGAGCCAAGTAAACAGAATGGGCAGCAATATAAATCTTTGCAGGAGGCTTTGGACGCAGCAGGATTAAAAGACAATATTATCCCCACTTGGATCCCGGATGGATATACGCTGGAGGAAATCGTGGTGGATGAAAATCCGATACAGAGCGTTTACGCTGCAGCATATATTAACGGTGATAAGTTGCTGAGAATCATTGTACAGTCCTTCGTGAATTCCGATCCTGAAAAGGTTGAGATTAACGAAGACCTTGTCGAGATCTATGAAGCATCCGGCGTGGAATGTTATATTTTCAAAAACGAACAACAACTTCTCGCTGTGTGGATAACGGATTCCTATGAGTGCTTTATTTCCGGTGGATTGACTATGGATGAAATAAAAGCCATGATTGATTCGATTGGGAAAGGATGAGCGCATTTATGAAGAGCAAAAAGAATTTAGCGATTATTCGCATCGTAGCATTGCTTTTAGTGGTAGCACTGACCCTTCCTGTGGGTGCACAGGCGGCAGTGGCAGAAACTGTGCAGCCGCTTGCCAGCCAGTATTTGCAATCCTATAATGCCTATGTTTATCCGGCAGGAAACGGAAAAATTCAAGTCTGGTTTACTGTTAAGGGAACGGCCATCCTGGAAGCTCTTGGGGCATTGACCATTCAGATCCATGAATCTACGGATAACAGCAACTGGACTCTAGTCAAGGCCTTCAGCCACAAATACAACACCGATATGATGGGTTATGATGATTTTTACCACAGCGGTCATGTGGACTATCAGGGTGTGGCAGGAAGATATTACCGCGCCTATGTTTGTATTTGGGGTGGCGGATTGACGGTTGGCGACACCCGCTATTTCTACACCAGCTCCAAGAAGGCAACCTAACCTGTATCTATACCGAACAGAAGCCCCCAGTTGAGCTGGGGGCTTCTGCCTTTTTGTATAAAAATGCCACCGGCACGAAGTGTGTCGGTGGCATTGCAGGTTGCTAGGAAGGGGAATTATCTCTTCTTCCACTCGTCGTACTGCTCCATGTAAGCCTTCTCCTCGGCGGGGAACTTACGCAGAGTGTTAACGACTTCGCCGTTGTTGTACTTACGGTCATTGACATCCTCGGTGGTGCCCATGACGGTAACGTTACACTGACGGTGACGGGCGCGGACATGGTCCCAGTCGATGAAGTAGATGTGAGCGAACTCACCGCCGTCCAGCTTGCCGTCCTTGATGGTCATGGTCTCGCTGCGGCCGAAGAAGACGGAGCGCAGGTGGCCATCGGTGTTCATGGAGGTGAAGTTGCCGGGCTCGTTGACATAGCGGCCGAACTGTGCGTGGACAGGGCCGGGGTGACGGTAATCGCCCTCGTTGGTGTAGTCGGGGATCAGGTCACGCATGATGTCCAGCAGGTCGTGCTGCAGGTACTCCAGATCGAAGGTGTCGAAATCGTGGGAGCACTCCTGAACCATGACGGAGCAGGTGGTGTGGTGAGAGACGATGGCAACAGTACCGTTCTTGATGCCGGACTCGGCAACAATGTTCATAACATCGGTGGAGATGTCATGGAAGGTGGGCACCCAACCGCGGGACTGCAGCTCGATCTCTTTCTGAAATACTTTGAAATCCATTTTAGTTTCCTCCTGTATGTAAATGTTTTCTTACTGATGACGCTCGTCCCAGGCCTTGCGGCAGGCTGCGATCATTTCGTCAACCATAGCGGGACGGTCAGCTGCCTTGGCAACACCGGAAGAAGAACCGGTGGCACCGGCACCTGCGATGATGGTGTTGTATACATCCTCGCCACCGGCAATGCCGGCTGCGGTCAGTACCAGAATGTTGGGGTTGACGTCCTTGACGCACTTGGTAGCAGCTTCCACATACTCAGGACCGACGCTGACACCGGTACCGATCAGTGCGGAGGGCTCAGCCACGATGATGTCGGGGTTCAGGGTGGCGATCTTTGCAGCCTCAGCTTCGGAGTCTGCGCAAACGATGGTGGTCAGACCCACTTCCTCGGCGCGCTTGATGGTCTCTGCCAGCACCTCGAAGGTGACGGGCTTCTCCACATGGTTCAGCATGACGCCTTCGGCACCGGCTGCCACCAGGGACTCGGGCAGAATGTCAGCCAGACCGCGGCCCACGGGGATGGGATCCATGTGGGGGGCAAATACGTGGATGCGCTTGGTATTCTCCTTGACGCGGCGGATGTCTACCACGGGACAGGTGAAGATGATATCAACACCGTACTTTTCGCTGGCAGCGTCGGCAGCCTGTGCCAGCTCCAGGATCTCGTCGCCGTACAGATAGGACTTGGGGCCGATCTCAAAAAAAGGCGCTTTGATAGTTGTCATAGTAACTCATTCTCCTCTCATTGTATCTTCACCTATTATAGCAACGGTGCTTTCGCTAGTCAATAATATTTAGAAGAATTTGTCTATTTTATACCTTGCAATGACAGGGGAAAAATAGTATACTCTAAAGTGGAAAATTAGCTATACAACAGGAGGTATACATATGATTACAAAAGCTGCTCTGGATGCCGCAAAGGCCGCCTATGATATTGAGGCTGCCTGCATTACAGAAATGAAGGATTACTTTGACGACGAACAGTTCGCAAAGGCAGTGGAGCTGCTGGCAAACGCACCCCGCATCGGTGCTGCCGGCTCCGGTCATTCCGGAATCATCTGCCAGCACTTTGCACATCTGATGTGCTGCATTGAGCGTCCTGCCCGTTTTATCAGCCCTGCTGAGGCTGTCCACGGTGCCACTGGCTTCATTCAGGAAGGCGATGTTATGCTCTTTGCTTCCCGCGGCGGCAAGACCAAGGAGCTGCTGCCCATCGTGGACATCTGCAAGGCAAAGGGTGTCAAGATCATCACCGTTACCGAGAACCTGGAGTCTCCCTTGGCAACAGCTGCCGATGTGGTCATCAAGCAGCATGTTAACCGGGAGACCGATAAGTGGAATGCCCAGGGTACGACTTCCACTACTGCCCTTTGCATGATCTTCCATGCACTGCAGGCAGCGCTGATCGAGCAGACCGGATACCGGGCTGAGCAGTTTGCACTGATCCACCCCGGTGGAGCTGTGGGTGAGCGCCTGAACAACAAGGCACTGTAAGGAGGGGGACATGAAGAATATTATTGGTTTTGTATGCTTTGGTGAGGTAAATACCCCCATTGAGAGACTTCAGATGAAGCACGATGAGGCGCTGAAGGCCTTGCAGGCGCGTTATGCTGATGTGGTGGATGGCGGCCTGGTCATTGACGACCCCGAATACAAGACAGCAGACACTGCATACGAAAAGCTGGCAGGCCTGGACCTGACCTGTCTGGTGGTGTGCGTTGCCGGCTGGATCCCCACCCATGCGGTGATCCGGGTCACGGATCATTTCCGCCATGTGCCCATGCTCCTGTGGGGTCTGTGCGGCTGGCGGGAGAACGGCCGGATCATCACAACGGCAGAGCAGGCCGGCACTACGGCACTGCGCCCTGCCTTTGAGGCTTTGGAGTATACCTTTAAGTATGTATACAATATCATTGACAAGCCATGGCCCATGGAGAAGATCGACGCCTTTGTGGCTGCCTGCCGCGCCAAGAAGAACCTGCGCAGCGCAAGAGTGGGTACAATGGGCTACCGGGATATGCTCCTGTACGGCACCCAGTATGAAGGCAACTCCATGCGCGGTCAGATCGGTGTTGAGGTAGAGCCCTACGAGATGCTGGAGATGGTCCGCGCCGTAGAGACACTGGAGCCTGCAGCAGTTGCAGAGGGCGTCGCCTTTGTGAAGAATAACTGGAAGTTTGAAAAGTCCTGTGACGACTCTGTCATTGAGCAGGGTGTCAAGTATGCCCTGGCCATTGCCAAGAAGATCCGGGAGCGTGGCTGGGAGGCCATCACCCTCATCGATGTGGACGGCATGAAGAAGCTGGAAGGCTTCCCCCCGGCTATGGTGTTCATGCTGCTGGAGCACTACTGCAATGTGCTCACTGTGCCGGAAAACGATGTGATGGGTGCGGTGACGCAGCTGATCATGCGCTATATCTCCGGTCAGACTGTGCCGTATCTGGAGTACTACGAGTTCTTTGAAAAGAGCATGCTCATCGGTGTTCCGGACTTCATTCCCAAGTCCATCACTGCAGGAGATGTCTGCGTCCTGCCGGCTGCCTTTGGCCTGCTGAATGCCAGCCTGCTGAATGTCTCCAAGGCAAAGACCGGTTATGTGACCTGCGCAAGACTGATCTATCTCAAGGGCAAGTATAAGATGCACGTTTACACAGCTGAGGCAAAGGAGCCCCCGGCATGGAATGAATTCGGTTGGGACGATCCCGCACCCCAGCTGCCCAGCCTGGAGGTATTCCCGGATTCCTGCACTGTGGAGGAATTTGCGCAGAAGGTCTCCTGCCAGCATGTGATCGTTGCCTACGGCAACTATGTGGAGGCGATCCGCGACTTCTGCCGGATGATGGATATCGAATTAGTTATGTAAACCAGGAGGAACAGAATGTACGCTGGTATCGATTTGGGCAGTACCAATATCAAGGCTGCCATTTATGATAACGATTTCAAGCTGATCGACCGTCAGAGCCGCCCTGTGGTGTACATCCGGGAGAATGGCTTTGTGGAGTTCGATGCCTATGCATACTGCCGGGAGCTGGTGGAGCTGCTGGCGGATATGGTGCGCAAGAACGGTGTCAAGGAGATCCGGCAGATCGCCTTTACCGGCCAGGCAGAGTCCCTGGTGGTTTTGGGCGCTGACGGCATGCCGCTGATGAATGCCATTTCCTGGATGGACGAGCGCAGCACCGAGGAATGCGAAGTGCTGGGCAGACAGTTTGGTCCTGTGGAGTGCGAGGCGGTCACCGGTCAGATGGCAGTTCTGCCCACATGGCCTGCCACCAAGATCGCATGGCTGCGCAAGCACAGACGGGATGTCTATGACAATGCCGCAACCTATATGCTGCTGAAAGACTATGTGGTCTATTACCTCACCGGTAAGAAGGTGGCGGATATGTCCATTGCCACCTTCAGCTTCTACTTTGATATTTACAAGAAGATCTACTGGCAGGAGATGCTGGATGCCATCGGTGTTTCCGAGAGCCAGCTGCCGGAGCTGTGCGAGCCTTGCACAGTGGTGGGCAATCTGCTGGAATCCGTGGCACAGGAGACCGGCCTGAGCGCACAGACCCTGGTGAATGTGGGCACACTGGACCACTTTGCCGGTATGATCGGCACGGGCAATATCCTGCCCGGCGGCATCACTCTGTCCACAGGCACTGTGATGGCTATGGCTACCATGTGCGGCCAGCCCACGCCGAAAAGCTGCGGCAGCGCAATGCACTACGGCTTCCTGCCCAACACCTGGGTCATGCTCCCTGTTGCGGAAAGCGGCGGTGTCAGCCTGGAATGGTTCCGCCGCACCTGTATGCAGGTGGACTATGATGTGATGAACGCAGAGCTGGCGAAGAGAAAGCCCAACGAGCTGCTGTTTTTGCCCTACCTGGTAGGCACCAACGCTCCGGAATTCGACGCGGAGGCAAGCGGTGTGTTCTGGGGTCTGCGCCAGGAGCACGATGCCATTGATATGGCAGGCGCGGTTATGGAGGGCGTCAGCTTCGTTCTGCGGAAGAACTGCGAGCACATTGCCGAAAAGGGTGTCAAGCCCACGCAGATCATTGCCACCGGCGGCGGCGCAAAGAGCCCCATCTGGTGTCAGCTGCAGGCGGACATCACCGGTCTGCCCGTAGGCGTCCCCACGGAGAAGGAAGCTGCCTGCCTGGGTGCTGCCATCGTTGCAGCGGTCAGCGACGGACGCTATGCGGACTATGCTGCCGCAGTGGAGGAGCTGGTGACTATGCAGACCCGCTATGAGCCCAAGCCTACCGCACGGCTGGAGCGGAAGTACCGCCGCTTCTGCGCGTTGTATCAGGCTGCGCTGGCTGTGACCCATATTGATTGATGGGAGGCAATACCATGCGCTTTCTCGTGGATGATGCGGATATTGCCCGTATCAAAGCTTTGTATCACTATTATCCCATTGACGGTGTGACCACCAATCCGTCCATCCTGGCAAAATGCGGCCGCCCGCCCTATGAAGCCCTGCGTGATATCCGGGAATTCATCGGCAACAAGGCAGAGCTGCATGTGCAGGTGGTTTCCACCACGGCGGAGGCCATGGTGGAGGAGGGACGCAAGATCGAGCGCACCCTGGGAAACAACACCTATATCAAGATCCCCTCTGTTCCGGAAGGCTTGCGGGCAATGCAGATCCTCAGCGGTGAGGGCTACCATGTCACTGCCACTGCGATCTATACCCCCATGCAGGCATACCTGGCTGCCAAGGCCGGTGCAGAGTATGCAGCTCCCTATGTGAACCGGATCGACAATCTGGGCGCAGACGGGGTTGCCACCACGAAAAAGATCCACGATATCTATGTGCACAATCGTTGCAATGCCCGGATCCTGGCTGCCGGTTTTAAAAACTCCCAGCAGGTCCAGGAGCTTTGCGAGTACGGCATCAGCTGCCTGACCATTGCACCGGATGTCATCGATAACCTCATTAAAAATGCCAATGTGACCCTGGCTGTGGAGGACTTCGTGGCGGACTTTGAATCCCTGTGTGGCAAGGGAAAAACTATGCTGAATTGTGAGGAATAAGTTATGGCTATTTTATCTCCTTCTATCCTGTCTGCGGACTATATGCATTTCCATGCAGATATGGATGAGACGAAGCGCAATGGCGCCAAGTGGCTGCATGTAGACATTATGGACGGTCACTTTGTGCCCAATATGTCCTTTGGCTATGCATGGGTCAAGTCCATGCGCAAGATCACCGATCTGGTGCTGGATGTGCATCTGATGATCGACACACCCATTAAATACGCTGAGGAATTCTGCAAGGCCGGTGCGGACTATCTGACCATCCATGTGGAGGCGGATACCCCCGAGAATATTCACAAGACCCTGGAGCTGATCCGCAGCCACGGTGTCAAGCCCGGCATCGTTGTCAAGCCCAACACTCCGGCAGAGGCCATTGCGCCTTATCTGCCTATGGTGGACCTGGTGCTGGTCATGACGGTGGAGCCCGGCTTTGGCGGCCAGAAGTTCATGGCCCACATGATGCCCAAGCTGAAGCAGCTGCGGACCATGCTGGATCAGGTGAATCCTGCCTGCCACCTGGAGGTGGATGGCGGTGTGGACCTGCAGACTGCAGAGGTTTGCAAGGAAAACGGTGCCGATGTGCTGGTAGCAGGCTCTGCCTTCTACGGCGCAGCCGACCGGACCGCCTTCGTTGCGCAGATCGAAAAGTAAAAAGGAGTGGTGCACCGATGCCCGTCGAACCATCCGGCTACTGGGTAATCGTTATGTTGGTGTATGTGGGGTTGGCTATATTTTTGCTATGGCCTCTCATTAAGCACATATTCTACGCCCTACATCCTTCCCAAAACGACATTGCATGGTTTCGTGCGCAGTCAAAACGCTTTTTTGATGCGGGCCTGCTTCGGGAAATTTATTGCAGTGACAAGCTTTGCATTTGCAATATGGCAAATCAATGCTATTGTGTAATGAATTTCATCAAGACAAGGCAAGGCGTTGCGGGTCTGCTTATCTCAGCGCAGGAGGCTGAGAAACTTGCGCAAGATGAAGGCTTTATGCGTTCTTTGCTAAACATGGGGAAAGAGCGTTTTTTGGAGAGAAGCTTTTGCTTAGATGATAAACGTTTTGAGATAATGATGAAGTTTAAAATGAGAAATGATGCCCAGGGTCCTACACCGGACATTGATCCCGAAATGGAAGAGCGGGTACTGGCACAGCACAAAACGTTTACCGGAGGGGCGTTGACACACAGATGGAAATGCAAGGTCTGCGGTACGGAGAATCCGCAATGCAGCGATTCTTGTAAGAACTGCGGCTACATTTACTCCCGCTGAGCCAAAATTTGGATGCTTGGTGCAGTTCCGCAAAGGAAACAACTAAGAAACAACCCCGGGTATGACTCTGCTGGAGACATCCCCGGGGTTGATCATTCAATTTTAATTTTTAGGAAATGCTCAGAAATCCGGGCCTGTTTTACACAGACCCGGTGATTTTTGTTTTCATATTTTCAACATACCGCTTGATGGCATCGAAGGATTCGTCACTGATGGCATGCTCCAAACGGCAGGCGTCCTCTGACGCGATTTGGGGATCTACGCCCAGGGTCACCAGCAGATTGCTCAAAATGGTGTGCCGCTCGTAGATCTTTTCGGCAACCTCCTGGCCGGCAGGGGTCAGGGTGATGTAGCCGTCCTTATCCACCAGGATATAGCCGCCATTTTTCAAAAGGCCCACAGCCCGGCTGATGCTGGGTTTGCTGTAGCCCATATGCTCGCTGATATCGATGCTGCGGACAGCGCCGTTCTTTTTAAGCAGAACATGGATCGTCTCCAGATACATTTCACCGGATTCGTGAATTCCCATAGTCGTGCCTCCTTGCAACAGTTACAAAAAGTATACCATACATCCGGCAAAAAAGCAAGAAGAAGGCTCCGCCTAAGCGGAGCCTTCCCGGGCAGTTACTGCATGCCCTGCTCGTATGCCTCGATCATCTTCTTGACCATCTGGCCGCCTACGGAGCCTGCCTCGCGGGAGGTCAGGTGACCGTTATAACCGTTGGTCAGGTTGACGCCGACTTCCTGTGCAGCCTGCATCTTGAAGCGGTCCATAGCTTCTCTTGCCTGAGGAACATTGATCTGATTGTTGTTCTTCATAATACTCTCTCCTTTTGCTTTCTTGGAAAGAGGTACTTTCCGAAGAAAGCACTTTTCTTTCCGCACACATAGCTTTGCCGAAAAAGTGAGAAAAACACATGTTTCTTTTCGGAAAAACATCCATAATTTTGAAACAGCCCGTATTGTATCCGCGCACTGCGCTGCAGACAGGCGACCCCGGGAAAGTCTGCCGGAATTGGCAACTCGTTCCGGTGGCTACTTGCAAATCGTGGAAAATGCGGTATACTGTAAGTATCATATGGTGCTTTTCTTTTATGCAATGCGGGAAATGGGGGCTTTTATGAAACGGTTTGTATTTTGTGTGTCTGGGATCCTTTTGGCACTTTGCTTTGTTATGCTGCTTCCGAACCGGGCCGAAGCAGCTTCATACAGCGGCACCTGCGGTGAAAATGTAAGCTGGTCTCTGAACACAGTCACCGGCGTGCTGACTATCACCGGCAGCGGCCCCATGGAGAACTACAAATCCATGAACTATGCACCGTGGTACCAATACCAATCCGATATCCGGTGGGTAACCATCGGCGAAGGTGTCACAACCATCGGCGATTATGCCTTTGACTCGTGTGGAAGCTTGTCCTCCGTGGAGATTCCGGGAAGTGTAACGACCATCGGCGATTATGCATTCTGCGGCTGCTTTCCCTTAGCAAATGTGGGGTTTCCTGCGGGTGTAACAACTATTGGTGATCGTGCCTTCTTTGGCTGTCATCTTCACGAAGTGGGGCTACCTAAGGGATTAATAACCATCGGTGATTGGGCCTTTGCCGGCACTGGCTTAACAGATGTGTGGATTTCTGAGAGTGTAACAACCATTGGCAACGGTGCCTTTGCTGAAACTAGCGTGACGTCTGTGATGATCCCGGCAGGTGTTACCGCGATTGGAGAAAGGGTCTTCGATAGTTGCAACCAACTGACCGCCATCCATGTGGATGCCAACAACCCCGTCTATAGCAGCGACGATACCGGTGTTCTCTTTAATAAGAAAAAGACACTGCTGATCCAGGCACCCGAAGCCATTTCCGGGGTCTATAGCATTCCCCAGGGTGTAACGACCATAGGCGATTCTGCCTTTGTGTACTGTGACAGCTTGACCTCCGTGGAGATTCCGGGAAGCGTAACGACAATCGGCGATTCTGCCTTTGGGTCCTGTGACAGCTTGACCTCCGTGGAGATTCCGGGAAGTGTAACGACCATAGGCGATTATGCCTTTTGGTCCTGTGGCAGCTTGACCTCCGTGGAGATTCCGGGAAGCGTAACGACAATCGGCGATCATGCCTTTTGGTCCTGTGACAGCTTGACCTCCGTGGAGATTCCGGGAAGCGTAACGACAATCGGCGATTCTGCCTTTGGGTCCTGTGACAGCTTGACCTCCGTGGAGATTCCGGGAAGCGTAACGACAATCGGCGATTCTGCCTTTGCTTATACTAAGCTGACCTCCGTGGAGATTCCGGGAAGCGTAACGACCATCGGCGAGTATGCATTCAGGGACACGGGGTTAACTACGGTGGTGTTTCCGGAAGGGGTAGTTGCAATTGGTGCGCGGGCCTTTGCAAACTGCTATGCACTGACAGAAATCGAATTTCTGGGCAGTTGCCCCAGCATTGGCTCCAATGCCTTTGCGTCTGCTATGGCTACCGCTTCCTATCCCCTTGGAGACAGCACCTGGACCGCTGACCGCAGGCAGAATTATGGCGGAACGATCACTTGGGTGGCGGTTTGCAGAAACCATCAAAAGACGCTGGCACCGGCTGTGGCGCCCACCTGTACAGCCACCGGCTTGACAGAGGGTACATATTGCTCGATCTGCAATGAAATTTTGGTTGCCCAGGAAGTCATTTCTGCATTGGGCCACCGGGTCCGCAGAATGATCGTGGAGCTGAAAGACCCCCTGATCGTCACGAACGCGGCGTCTTATCCCTATACCGTAACAGATGGCACATATTATTCTGCCAATAAGCGCAACAACTCTGCAGCGGACCTTCTGATCACAGCCCAGTACAGCTGCACACTGACCCTGGAGTACGGGGTATCCAGTGAGGCTGGCTTCGACAGGCTGCTCATCCTGCACAACGGCAGACAGCAGGATGTTATTTCCGGTGAGGTGGAAGGCAAGCGGCTGGATATTGCCTTGAATGCCGGGGATCAGGTTACGGTCCGCTACACCAAGGACAGCTCCGGCAGCAGTGGCCAGGACCGGGGCTGGGTAACGCTGGTTTACAGCCAGGTGCCGGTGGAGCGCCTTGCGGATGTACCTGCTGACACCCAGGAAGCAGGCTGCCATGGGCTTACCTGCGATTACTGCCAGCTGCTGCTCAAGGAACCCCTGGGGCATGACCTGGGGGAATGGGAAGTGGCGGAAGATGCCACCTGCATCGCTGACGGCAGCCGGAAGAGGACCTGCAGCCGCTGTGACTATACGGAGGAAGAGTCGATTCCTGCCACCGGTGCGCAAACCGGAGATTTCACAGGAGATGGACAGGCCACCTATCAAGATGCCATCTATCTGCTGCGGCATATTCTCGACCCGGAGAGATACCCCCTCAGCGGAGATGTGGACTATAACGGCGACGGAACGCTCACCGATGCCGATGCCATCTATCTGCTGCGCTATTCCTTGATGCCCCAGCGGTATCCTCTGGGAAAAGCAAGATCCAAAGAGGAATAATCGGCGCTGTTTGGCCCTCTGGGGTACGATGACGCGCCTATGTAGGGGAGGGTCTCTGCGCCCTCCCGCAAACTGCACCGATTATTTGAACCGGTTCGCTGGATCCACCGCACCCAATGTAGGGGCGGCAAACCTGCCGCCCGCCTGCTGCACCTATTCAATCGTACTCGGTACGGATCGATGGTGCGGTGCCTGCCGGCGGCGGTACTTTCTTATGCCGATAAGAAAGTACCCAAAGAACCGGCTTAAGGGGAGCGCTTGCTCCCGCAAGCGAGGCGAACCCCTTAAGAATCCCCCTGCCGCACCGAAGGCAAGCTGAATCTAGGTTTCGGTTTTTTATTTTCTTCGAAAATCCGGAAATTTGACAATTTCCGGCGGCGGGAGCAAGCCCCCGCCCTACGCCCGCTTACCGCGCCGATTATACGCGCCCGGTTCGTTTTATGCACCGCACCCCTGTAGGGGAGGGCCTCTGCGCCCTCCCGCAGCCGCACCGATTACACCAACCGGGTGCGTTTATGCTACCGGGTAACGGGAGGGGATGGAACCCCTCCCCTACGGCGGT
>JAZSER010000055.1:0-31935 GCA_045531815.1 Faecousia sp.
TCAAAATGCATATGTAGGGAATGACCTATGTGTCATTCCGAAAATTAGTTCCAAAATATAGATTTAGGAACGGCACACAGGCCGTTCCCTACACATAAATATTCAATTTGGGGTTGTCTCATTCATTTTGAGACAACCCCTGTTTTTATGGATAGATGTATTATTTGGCAGCAGCCTTCAGATTGGGGATATTCCACTGGGCCATGGGCTCAGCATATGTCTGATACATGGCAAGGATGCCTTCCTTCTGTGCGCTGTCAAGGCTTGCGAAGGTCTGATCGATCAGCTCTACCTGCTGCTGCAGGCTGCGGCACTGGGCTGCGCCAAAGAAGTAGCTGCCGTCATGGAGCCGGATATAAGCCCGGGCATATACCGGCATTGCAGCATGCTCGGAATTGACGGAGCTGCGGTTATCGGTCTTCATCACGTTACGCAGCAAAGAGCCGGTGACGGCCTGGGCTGTTCCAAAGCCCGTGGTAAACCGGGTGTACTTTGCAGCGATTCCCATCTGCGCAGAAGTGGGGATCTCCCAAACGCTCATGGCAACACCGTAGGATTCCACGGCCTCCTGCACAGCGCTGTCACCCCGGAAATCCGAGGTGAAATACAGGCCTGCATTTTCCGGCCGCAGAACCATTGCGTTGATCTTCAGGGCAACTGCGTGGAAGGATACATTCTCTGTACCTCCCAGGACCAGATAGACGTCGGTGGTTTCGGTTTCGCTTACACCCAGCACATTGCCGGTCACCTTCCGGATCTGACCGCAGATGCCGTCGGAGATGTCATAGTCATCGGTCTGGGTGTCCATGCCGAACAGGGTGCTGTCTGGCTGGACGGTTACAGTGCCTAAGATATCGAATCCGTTGAGATCCAATACGGCATCCCGGGTGACAGTGACATCACCGGTGTTGTCCTTCAGAAGCTGCACAGAATCCCCACTTGCGTCCAGGGCCTCCTGCAAGGTAGCGGTGCGGTAGGTGAGGTTTCCGGTAGTCACAGCTGCTGCGGGGGCATTCAGCGCTTCTAAGTACCAGCTGCTGCCGGTCTTGCGCAGCAGGCCTTCCCCGGTGCTGACAAAGCTGCTTTCGGTGGATGCGTTGGCTGCCGTTACATAGGCCTTGCCTGCAGTGCCTTCCCGGATGCAGATGCCTGTCATGCCGGAAACGCTGCCGGTGACTGTAAGAGAATCCGCATTTCCCAGCTCCAAAGTGCCGCCGCCTACCACGGAATCCACGGTCAAAGCACCGGTGCTGCGGACCGTACCGCCTTCGGAGGTGTCCAGGATCACTTCGTGGAAGCTTTCCTGGCTGCCGAGTACACCGTTCTTCACAAGAAGAATGCTTTTCTTTACGGTAGAACCGGTGCCGTTTACATTCTGGCAGACACCGTAAAGGGCAGTGTCTGTCAGATCTGCACCGTCTACGATGATGGTGACAGTGCCATTTACATTGCCTTCGTCCCGGCTGCCTGCGCAGATGGTGGGAATGGCAACATTCTCACCCAGATCGAGTGTGACATCACCGCTCAGATCGCCCCGCTTGGCATTGCCGCAATACAAGCTGCCTCCGGAGGTGTTCGCCAGGGAGAGGAGCACATTGCCGCCTGTGATGCCACCGTAACCGGTTTGGATGGTGTGAGAGGCTTTGCCGCCGTTGATGGTGAGCTTGGCATCTCCGGTAAGCTTACCGTAATAACCGCTGGCGTAAATATTGCGCCAGGTGCCGGAAAGCACGGTCAGGTCGGTAGAGGCAGCGGTTCCGTCAGAATCATAATGGCCACCGATAATGCTGAAATATACACTGCGTTTGTTGGGGAGCGTGTTGACATTGGACCCTACTGTGAAGGGATGACCCTGGGCGCAAATGTAGCTCAGAGACTGGGTGCTGGAGTAGGTCAGGGTCATGTTTTCCAAAGTGGTTGGGCCATTGAACTGGATTTGCCGCAGTGCCTGGGTGGATTCGGTGGTGGCATAGTCCAGACCGTCTGTCGGTGTAGCACCGGTAATGGTCACAGGATAAGTGTGTGAAGGCAGAACGGTAGGGGCAGCCACAAGGGTGTAGGTGCCGACGATCAGAATCTTGCCGGATGCGCCTGCCGTGGCGTGGGCCATCAGCTTACTTAGCTGGATGTAGGCTTCTTCAATGGTGTTAACGGCACTCTCCTTCGTATGGCCGTTGCCGCCTGCAGGAGCGCTGCTGTTCAGATAGATTACATATTCTTCAAGATCAGTATAGTGGATGGTAACGGCCGTGTCACCGCTGGGGCGGGAAACATCTGTCGCCTGGAAGCGGATATAATAGGTGGCCGGCTTCAAACCGGTGATGGAAGTAGTCCCAACAGGAAGCTTGGTGTAGGTCGTCTCGTCTTCTGTCCGGTATTCATAAGCATACAGCGCATTCAGCCCAGCAATAGAGCCGGTTTGACCGGGCTTTCCGGGGTTGATGATGCTCAGACCGGAGGGGGCGCTGGGGGCTTCTCCAAAATCAAGCGTTCCGTTGTCGTTAAGGTCGTGGATATAGCGGTAAATGGGGAATACACCATTGGTTGGGGTGAGGATACCCTGTTGGGCCAGCGTGCCTTTGTGAGAGCTCAGGTCGGTGACATCCGGCTCCATCAGCATAGCCAGAGTGATGCCCCGCTCCTGATTCATGTAGAACACATACGCGCCGTCGGGGAAACTGACCAAGGATTCGTCCGTAAGGCTGGCCTCAGTGGTGTCACCGGTATATTGCTGCAGCAAAATAGCGCAGCCGGGGGCAAGAAAGGAATAGGCAATGCCTTGCTTATCCGTCAGGTCCAGGACCTTCTGGGTGTAATCCTGCCCTGCCGGGATCACATAGGCGGTGGGGGCAGGACGGGTGCGCTTTGCCACGTTGAAGACTTTTGGGGTATAGTCAACCTGTTTAGTGGATCCGGTCTGACCGACTCTTGTTCCTGTAATAGTGAGGGAGGTATCCTCCACATAACCGGTGGAGAGGATAAGCTGGTCGCTTTCTTCGTAGGTGGTGCCTGCGGATACGATGTCGGACTTTTCCTTGGTGATGATCTGCTTGATCTCATCTGCATGCTCTACCACATAGTTGATCAGAGCTTCGGTGGTGATCACGTGGCTCACTACCCTGCGGTGGTAACCGCTGAGACCGTAGTTAACGCCACGGGATTCCATCAGAATGCACAGCGTGCCTTGGTGGGCTGAGTAGGTGCGGGCAATGTTGGCATTATACGAATTAAATTCGTTGTTGTAGTAACGGTAGTTCAGACCGTTTTTGTCCATAGCAACAAAGACATCCTGCATCATTTCCGTGCCGGTCCGGATGAATTCGTCGCTGTTTCGATTGGTGAAGCCCATTGAGATCATGATATCACCCGGAGCAAGGACGGAGGATGCGGAATTCATCAGGTATTCGTGGCCATCAAAAAGCACTTCCGGGGCCAGGGTGCGTTGGGCCGTCAAAAAAGCAACAGTCTCCACGCTGCTGGCGCGCATAAAATCTCGGTTGGGGTCGACATCGTTATTCAGATAGCGGCGGAAATTGTAGGCGCCGTCGGGGTTAGCCCGGGGAATGATGCAGAAATTGATCTTATCCAGGATATCCCCACCGTTTTCATCCAAACGCCGGATAATGGACAGCGCTGCTTCACCGGCGGCAGGCTCGTTACCGTGGACATGGGAGCGCATAAGAATGGTGGTCTTGCTCTTGTCCATGGTTTTCGCTGCAGAGGCCAAATCATTGGCACCGGACAGATCGGTGGCGGAGAATACAACAATGGGAATATCCAGTCCCTCTGCGGATTTACCGATAGAATAGATGTACATGTTGTCGTCAACATTATCCAAGGCCTTTATGTAAGCTTCCATCTCTGACTGGGTAGTCATCTGATGCGCTGGTCTGCCGGGGGTGAAGGCGGGGGTGGTAAACACATCCGCATATTCAGGCCAATCTTCGGCAGTGCCGGCCAGGGCAAGGGCGGTGGATTCTGCAGTGTAGCCCACTACAGAGTCAGGCTCCCAGCCGGTGCCGGCTTTTTTGCCTGGATTGGCATCGATCACAGTTTTGGTGTTTGCTTTTGCGGAGGTCATATAGATGTTTTGGGTAAGGGTATAGTAGCCGGCGCCGGAGGATACAAAGCGGTAGTACTTTTCGGTGAGACCGCTATAGTAGTAGGCAGTGGTGCTGCCTTCCTCTGTGTAGCTGGGCTTCACTACGCTGCCGTCAGAATAGCCGGTGTAGAGTGTCACCGTAACATCTGACGGGGCAGTGAGCACAAGACCTTTAAAATCTGCGGGTGCGGCTGCCTGAGCGGGGATGGGAAACATCACCAGCAGCAGGGTCAGTATGGTGATAATGCTGAGTATTCGTTTCATAGGTGTGTACGCCTCCGATCAAACTGATTTGTATAGGTTGTGAATTTTCTTACTTTGTATTATACAGAAAATATAAGGCATAATCCATACTGGAAACAAGGAAAAAACAATGATTTTCTGCACTGTTGGAGAAATGCTATGCTCAGCGCAGGGAAAAGAACAGCGCACTGCCGGCTCGGCAGTGCGCTGTTTGTATGGATGCATTATTTGGCAGCAGCCTTCAGATTGGGGATGTTCCACTGCGCCATGGGTTCAGCATATGTCTGATACATGGCAAGGATGCCTTCCTTCTGCGTGCTGTCAAGACCTGCGAAGGTTTGATCGATCAGCTCAACCTGCTGCTGCAGGCTGCGGCACTGGGCATAAGGTTGCTGCCCTATGCCAAAACGGTGGAAGGGCCTGAGAGACTTCCGGATCCGGGAAATGAAACGGTGAAGCCGTGTATGCGGTATCTGCACAATTACTACAGGGAAAAGATCACCCTGGAAAAACTGGCAGCGCATGTGCATTTGCATCCCAACTATCTGTGCGCGCTGTTTAAGGAGCACATGGGAGAAAAGACCTTCGATTATTTGACACGCTTGCGGGTGGAGACGGCAGCTTCGACTCTGCGCAGGGAAAACATTCCTGTCAGCAAACTGGCAGAGCAAACAGGATTTCCCAGCGAAAGCTTTTTCTATCAGAAGTTCAAGCAGTATATGGGGATGTCCCCCAAGGCCTACCGAAAGGCCCGTGAAAAGCTGGATGAAAAAGAGGAATCCGCTGAAAATGAACTGTATAATATTGACAAAACAGCGCCTTTCTTTTACAATTAAACTGTTAAACTGTGTAATGGCGGTGATCCCTTGACATTGGAATTCGAGATCAATCCACAACTGGATATTCCGATCTATCAGCAGATCGTGGACAAGGTACGCTCTGGGGTAAAGATGGGGGAGCTGAGCCCCGGTCAGCAGCTGCCCACGGTGCAGGAACTGGCACAGCAGCTGTCCATCGCCCGGGGTACGATCAAACGGGCCTACGATGAGCTGGAGCACCTGGGCCTAATTGAAAAGATCCAGGGAAGAGGCACCTTTATTTGCTATCAGCCGGCCAACTCCGGCAGCCGCAAGGAGCAGGCCATGGCAGCCATCGATGAGATGCTGGACAAGCTGGAGAAGATGGGCTTCTCTGCCACGGAGATCAGCATCTTTCTGACCCTGAAGCAGCGGGAGCGGACAGAGGACCTGTCTGTTTTGAAGGTAGCGGTGGTGGAGTGCAACCCGGAGAGTCTTTCCCAGCTTTCCGATCAGCTTCGCTCTGTAAAGGGCATCGACCTGCACTCGTATCTTCTGGACACGGTCCAGGCATATCCCTATCAGCTGGACGAGGATATGGACCTGGTGCTCACCACTGCCGAGCATGCGGAGTTTTTGCAAAGCATCCTGCCGGATCGGGAAAAGGTGGCACTGGTAGCCCTGCGGCTGTCTATGGATACCCTTTCCGGGATCTTAAAATTGCGGGGCGGCTCCTGCCTGGGTATTTTGAGCAGCAGCGCGCGCTTTGCAGATCTGATGTACCACTCCTGTAAAAAGTACACAAAGAACCTGGCCTTCACCGCACCGTGCCTGTTTGCACAGCAGACGGATGTGGCTGCGTACATGAAAGGGAAGGATGCCCTTTTGGTTCCCAAGGACTATAAAAAGTACTGTACGGAGGAAGCCCTTCCCACCTTGCAGGAGTACGAGAAAAAAGGTAAGCTTGTCCTTTGCAGCTATGAGATGGACGAGGGATCCTTCCTTCACCTGGAGGAAAAGCTGCAAAAGCTGCGCAGAGACAAGATCTGACGTGCCAATATCCGGAAAAAACAGCAGAATTTCACGGATTGGTCATTGACAAATGAACTAGTACATTATACTATATAGTTGTATAACAATCGTAGGGAGCTACGAAAAAATAATATTGAGGTGTTATCATGGAAAACCGAGAGAAAAAGGTTTTGGTCATTGGTGTTATCGGCGCCGATGTCCACGCTGTTGGCAACAAGATCCTCTACCATGCTTTTACCGAGGCCGGCTTCGAGGTAGTCAACCTGGGTGTCATGGTTTCTCAGGAGGAATACATTGCTGCGGCAATTGAGTCCAATGCAGATGCAATTGTAGTTTCTTCTCTGTACGGCCAGGGCGAGCTGGACTGCCGCGGCCTGCGTGAGAAGAGGGACGAGGCTGGCCTGAAGGGCATTCCCCTGGTGGTCGGCGGCAACATCGTCATCGGCAAGCAGGAGTTCTCCGAGGTGGAGAAGCGCTTTACCGACATGGGCTTCGACAGAGCGTTCCCTCCCGGAACAGCCCCCGAAACCACCATCGAGGCACTGCGCGAGCTGCTGCATATGGATGGTGACGCTGTGTGAGAGCGGTCCTTCTGATCGATTTCGGCAGTACATACACAAAACTGACAGCGGTAGACCTGGACAGTGAGACCATCCTGGGTACAGCCCAATCCTTTACCACTATCCAAACCGACATTAATGACGGCTTGGAAAACGGTCTTGCCCTTTTGGAAAAGAAGATCGGCAAGGTGGACTTTGTGGAGACCTATGCCTGTTCTTCTGCAGCCGGTGGCCTGCGAATGGTTACCAGCGGCCTCGTACCGGAGCTGACCGGTGAGGCGGCAAAGCTGGCAAGCCTTGGAGCGGGAGCAAAGGTGGTAGGGATCTATGCCTTTCAGATGACGGAAGATGACTTGGAAGACATCCAGGCGGCAAAGCCGGATATTTTCCTGCTGGTGGGCGGCACGGACGGCGGCAATACGGAGTGCATTCTGCACAATGCGCAAATGCTTGCGTCCATAAAGCCGGAGTTCCCCATCGTGGTGGCGGGCAACCGCACTGCGGCAAGACAGTGCCAGCGGATCTTGGAGGGCTGTGAGGTTTATATCTGCCCCAATGTGATGCCTAAGTTTGGTGTGCTGAACATTGAGCCTACCCAAAAACAGATCCGTCAGATCTTCCTGAACCGGATCATTCAGGCAAAGGGCTTGAGTAAAGCGACGGCGCTGCTCAGCGATATCATGATGCCCACACCTTCGGCGGTGCTGCAGGCTATGGAGCTGCTGGCACAGGGCTGCGAGGGGGAGCTGGGAATCGGTGAACTGGTCGCAGTGGATGTCGGTGGTGCAACTACGGATATTTACTCCATTGCCGACGGTATGCCTGAGCACATGAATACTGTGTTTAAAGGCTTGCCGGAGCCCTTTGCCAAGCGGACTGTGGAAGGCGATATCGGTATGCGTTACAGCATTCGCGGTATCGTTGAGGCAGCTGGTGCTGAAAGGATCGCCCAGATCTCCGGCCTGGAGACAAGCAGGGTAGAAGAGCTGGTTTCTTACCTTGCCCAGCATACGGATGTCGTACCCAATGACGATCGGGAAATGGAAATGCTGGACTACGCGCTGGCATCCATGGCCATCGAGGAAGCGGTGAGACGGCATGCCGGTACCATCGAGGAAACCTATACCATGATGGGTCAGACCTACGTGCAGGAGGGTAAGAATCTGACAAAGGTCAAGCAGATCGTGGTCACAGGCGGCAGCCTGATCCATACCAAGCGAACCGAGGAGATAGCGGCGTATGCGTTGTATTCTCCTGCAGAGCCTGCATCTCTGCGCCCCAAAAAGGCAGATGTGTGGGTAGACAGAACGTATATTTTGGCCGCTATGGGACTGCTTTCGTCCCACTATCCCCAGGCGGCACTTCGAATAATGAAAAAGGAGTTGGAATTCCATGGAAATTCAGAACAAGAAACTCTCTGATGAAGTATTTTACAAAGAACGCGAGGAAGTCCTGAAGCAGTGGCCCACCGGTAAGGATGTGGACCTGGAGGAAGCTATCGCTTATCACAAGGCAATGCCCGAGTATCGTAACTTCGCAAAGAAGCTCAGCGATGCAAAGAAGGAGCACAGAACACTGATCCAGCCCCGTGCAGGTGTTCCCGTTGTGGAAGAGCACATCAAGCTCCTGCAGTATCTGGAAAAGTACGGTGAGGCAGACCTGCTGCCCTCCACCATCGACTCCTATACCCGGCAGAACCGCTACGAGGAAGGCGAGAACGGTATTGCTGAGTCCATTCGCCTGGGCCGTGCTATGATGAACGGCTTCCCCGCAGTAAACCACGGTGTTGCCAAGTGCCGTCAGGTCATTGAGAGCGTGAAGGTTCCTGTTCAGGTCCGCCACGGCACACCCGATGCAAGACTGCTGACCGAGATCACCTTCGCGGGCGGCTTTACTTCCTACGAGGGCGGCGGTATTTCCTACAACCTGCCTTACTGCAAGAACGTTCCCATGGAGCGTACCATCCGTGACTGGCAGTATGTTGACCGTTTGACCGGTCTGTATGAGGAGATGGGCGTCACCATCAACCGTGAGCCTTACGGTCCTCTCACCGGCACTCTGGTTCCTCCCTGTATTTCTCACGCTGCTGCGATCATCGAGGCACTGCTGGCTGCTGAGCAGGGTGTTAAGAGCATCACCGTCGGCTACGGTCAGTGCGGCAACCTGCGTCAGGACGTAGCTGCGATCCGTACACTGGAAGAGCTGACTGACGAGTACCTGAAGAAGTACGGCTATGACGATGTAGAGGTCACCACCGTTCTGCACCAGTGGATGGGCGGCTTCCCTGCTGACGAAGCAAAGGCCTTCGGTGTTATCTCCTCCGGCTCTCTGATCGCTGCTCTGTCCAAGGCTACCAAGGTCATTGTCAAGACTCCTCATGAGGCTGTGGGCATCCCCACCATGGAAGCCAATGCTGAGGGCCTGCGCTGCACCAAGCAGGTGGTCAACATGCTCTACGAGCAGGTTCTCGCTTCCGACAAGGTGGAAGAGGAGAAGGAGATCATCCGTCAGGAGACCCGCTGCATCGTGGACAAGTGCTTCGAGCTGGGTAACGGTGATATCGCAGTGGGCGTATGCCGCGCTGTGGAAGCTGGTGTTCTGGACGTTCCCTTCGCACCCTGCCGCTACAATGCAGGCCTGATGCTGCCCTGCCGTGACAACAACGGTGCTATCCGTATCCTGAACATGGGCAACCTGCCCTTCACCCAGGATCTGAAGGACTTCCACGCTGCCAAGATCGAGGAGCGTGCTAAGTACGAGAACCGCAAGCCTTCCTTCCAGATGGTCATCGATGATGTTTATTCCATCGGTAAGGGTCGCCTCGTTGGCCGTCCCAGATATTAATTTGTATATAATAATTGAAGGAGATCGATTATCATGAAAATTATTGATGTTGTTTGCAGTGGCGGTCGTACCGGCTTCTACTTTGACGATCAGCGCGCGATCAAGCAGGGCGCAGGTCACGACGGTGTGTTCTATGTTGGCGCACCTGTTACCGAAGGCTTCCGTTCCATCCGTCAGGCTGGTGAGTCCATCTCTGTTATGCTGATCCTGGAAGATGGCCAGGTGGCTTACGGTGACTGCGCAGCTGTGCAGTACTCCGGTGCAGGCGGACGTGATCCTCTGTTCCTGGCTGAGGAATTCATCCCCGTGATCGAGAAGTACATCAAGCCTACTCTGGTTGGCAAGGAAGCTGCGAACTTCCGTCAGATGGCTGCTGATATGGAAGCCATCCAGGTTGAGGGCAGGCGCCTGCATACCGCTATTCGTTACGGTGTTTCCCAGGCTCTGCTGGACGCTGTTGCTAAGGCATCTGGCCGCCTAATGTGCGAAGTCGTTGCTGACGAGTACGGCTGCACCGTTTCCGAAACTCCCATCGACATCTTCACTCAGTCCGGTGATGACCGCTACGATAACTCCGACAAGATGATCATCAAGGGCGCACAGGTCCTGCCTCACGCTCTGATCAACAACGTGGAGACCAAGCTGGGACCCAAGGGCGAGAAGCTGGAAGAGTACGTGGCTTGGCTGCGTGACCGCATCCTGCAGCACCGCACCAACGAGTCCTACAGCCCTGTGTTCCATATCGACGTTTACGGCACCATCGGTGCTGCTTTCGGCAACGATAACTACAAGGCTATGGCTGACTACATCGAGAAGCTGGGTCAAATCGCAAAGCCCTTCCATCTGCGTATTGAAGGCCCCATGGACTGCGATGTGGATGTTCCCACTCAGATGAAGGCTCTGGCTGCTCTGACTGCTGAGCTGGATGCCCGGGGCTGCGATGTTGAGCTGGTTGCTGACGAGTGGTGCAACACTCTGGAGGACATCAAGCTGTTTGCTGACAACAAGGCTGGCCACATGGTTCAGATCAAGACTCCCGACCTGGGCGGTGTCAACAACACCATCGAGGCTGTTCTGTACTGCAAGGAGAAGGGCATCGGTGCTTACCAGGGCGGTACTTGCAATGAGACCGACCGCAGCGCACAGGTTTGTGTCCACTGCGCTATGGCTACTCAGCCTGTTCAGATCCTGGCAAAGCCCGGCATGGGTGTTGACGAAGGCTACATGATCGTGTATAATGAAATGAACCGCATCATGGCTATTCGCAATGCCAAGAAGAATGCAGGCAAGTAAGATCCCCCACTAAGGAGGCACAAATGGGTTACCAATACTGGAAATATGATAAGCTGGAGGCGCTGTGCAACGACGCATTCCAGAAATTCGGCTTTAATGCTGAGGAAGCCAAGATCATCTCTGATGTGCTGCTGATGTCCGACCGTATCGGCATCGAGAGCCACGGCATGCAGAGAATGTATCGTTACTACAAGTCCATTCAGAAGGGCATGATCAAGGTCGAGTCCAAGGGTAAGGTGGTCTTTGAGACCCCTGTATCCGCTGTTCTGGATGCTGAGGACGGCATGGGCCAGGTGGTCGGTCATAAGGCTATGACCATGGCCATCGAGAAGGCAAAGAAGTGCGGCATGGCAATGGTCACTGTCCGTAACTCCAACCACTACGGTATTGCCGGCTACTATGCAAAGATGGCTTGTGATGCAGGCCTGATCGGTATGTCCTTCACCAACACCAATGCCATCATGGTCCCCACCTATGGCCGTATGGCTATGTTGGGCACCAACCCCATTGCACTGGCAGTTCCTGCTGAGCCCTATGACTTCTTCTTTGACGCTTCCACCACCGTGGTTACCCGCGGCAAGCTGGAGGTCTACAACAAGAAGGGCGAGCCTCTGCATGACGGCTGGGCACTGGATAAGAACGGCCATCCCTCCAACGACGCTGCGGATGTGCTGGACAACATTGCTGCAAAGAACGGCGGCGGCATCATGCCTTTGGGCGGCAGCACTGAGGACACCGGCAGCCACAAGGGCTACGGCTACTCCATGATGTGTGAGATCTTCTCCTCCATCATCTCCATGGGCACCACCTCTGACAAGACCGGTGTGGGCGGCAAGGGCGGCATCTGCCACGGCTTCCTGGTCATCGATCCTGCCATCTTCGGCAGCGCAGAGGACATCAAGGCACACCTGTCCGCTTACCTGCAGGAGCTGCGTAACTCTCCCAAGGCAGACGGCCAGACCCGGATCTACACCCATGGCGAAAAGGAAGTCGAGGCAGAGAAGAAGCTGATGGAAAACGGCATTCCTGTCAACGACAATACCATGGTGGAAGTTTACGAGATGTGTCAGTATCTGGACATGGACTTCAGCAAGTACTTTGGTGACTATGTTCCTGAGAAGTCCGAGGGCTTCAAGTCCCCGGAGACCTTCAAGTAAGATTTGTAACATAAGCATCCATGCGGGAAAACGGCTGTGCCGTTTTCCCGCATGAGTGGTTTTTGTGCATTTTCGGTAGAATTTTATCGATGTTAAGATATCGATGTTAGAGTATCGATGTTAACATATCGATGGATTATCATCGGTTTAAATTAAACAATAAATACATGAATGGAAAGGATGTTTTTACTATGGATTACGCAAAAGAGTCTCTGAAAAAGCATGCCGAGTGGGGCGGCAAGATCGAAGTCATTGCCAAGGTTCCCTGCAAGACCAAGGATGACCTGTCCCTGGCTTACACTCCCGGTGTTGCACAGCCCTGCCTGGAGATCCAGAAGGATGTCAATAAGTCCTACGAGCTGACCCGCCGTCACAACCTGTGCGCTGTCGTTACCGACGGTACTGCAGTTCTGGGTCTGGGCGATATCGGTCCTGAGGCCGGCATGCCTGTTATGGAGGGCAAGTGCGCTCTGTTTAAGGCTTTTGGCGATGTGGATGCCATTCCCCTGTGCGTCAAGAGCAAGGATGTTGATGAGATTGTCAACGCTGTTTACCTGATGTCCGGCTCCTTCGGTGGCGTGAACCTGGAGGATATCGCTGCTCCCCGCTGCTTCGAGATTGAGCGCAAGCTGAAGGAAAAGTGCGACATTCCCATCTTCCATGACGACCAGCACGGTACTGCTGTCATCACCCTGGCAGGTCTGACCAACGCTCTGAAGGTCGTTGGCAAGAAGAAGGAGGATGTCAAGGTCGTTACCTCCGGTGCAGGCGCCGCTGCCATCGCGATCGGAAAGCTGCTGCTGAGCGCTGGCTTCAAGAACATCGTGATGTGCGACCGTAAGGGCGCTATCTACGCTGGCCGCGACGGTCTGAACTGGATCAAGGAAGAGATGGCTCAGGTCACCAACCTGGAGAAGAAGAGCGGTTCCGTTGCTGATATGCTGGTTGGCGCTGATGTGTTCATCGGTGTTTCCGCTCCCGGCATGGTCACCAAGGAAATGGTTGCTACCATGAACAAGGATGCCATCATCTTTGCTTGTGCAAACCCCACTCCCGAGATCTACCCCGACGAGGCAAAGGCAGGCGGCGCAAGAGTGATCTCCACCGGCCGTTCCGACTTCCCCAACCAGATCAACAACGTTCTGGCATTCCCCGGCATCTTCCGTGGTGCATTTGATGTCCGTGCTTCCGACATCAACGAGGAGATGAAGATGGCTGCTGCTATGGCACTGGCCAACCTGATCTCCGACGAGGAGCTGAACGAGGATTACATCATCCCCGCAGCTTTCGACGAGCGCGTCGGTCCCGCTGTTGCCAAGGCAGTTGCTGAGGCAGCCCGCGCTACCGGTGTTGCAAGAATCTAATCATTCTGACTCTGCCGCTGCAGCTTATTGCTGCAGCGGCAATTTTTCTTACGGGAACATGGATTTGACATTCCCTGGGGAAAGGGGTATACTATACGGGATGTTATGAAAAGGAGAAACAGAATGAAAATCGCAGTAACCTATGAATCGGGTCTGATTTTTCAGCATTTCGGACATACCGCTGCATTTAAGCTCTATGAAGTGGAGAATAATGAAGTGAGATCCTCTCAGGTGGTGTCTGCCGACGGCTTCGGTCACGGCGCACTGGCTGGTTTTTTGAAGGCGCAGAATGTGGATACACTGATCTGCGGTGGCATTGGCGGCGGCGCGCAAATGGCGCTGGCTGAGGCAGGTATCCGGGTCTATGGCGGTGTCCGTGGGGATGCAGACGATGCGGTGCAGGACTTTTTGCTGGGCCAGCTGGTCTACAATCCCAATGTGCGCTGCAATCACCATGACCATGGGGAAGGCCATTCCTGCGGAAGCCATGGCTGTGGCAGCCATTCCTGCCATTGAGGTACGGCAATGAAGAGAGACTATCGTAGACTTTGGTCGCTGTTTTGTACCTTTTTTAAGATCGGTGCGTTCACCTTCGGCGGTGGCTATGCCATGATCCCGCTGATCCAGAAGGAAGCTGTGGAGAATAAGGGCTGGATCACGGATGATGATATCCTGGAGATCATTGCCATTGCAGAATCTACCCCCGGCCCCATTGCCATTAATTCCGCCACCTTTGTGGGCTACCGTACCTGCGGCTTTTGGGGCGCTGCCTGCGCCACCTTGGGTGTGGTGCTGCCGTCTTTTATGGTGATCCTTGCAATTTCCTACGTACTGCAGCAGTTCCAGGAGCTGAAAGCGGTGCAGTATGCCTTTAACGGCATCCGTGCCGGTGTGCTGGCACTGCTGTTCAAGGCTCTGTGGACGATGTATAAGAAAAGCCCCAAGGGCTGGGCTTCCTATGTGGTCATGGCGGGTGCGTTTGTACTGACGGCATTTCTGAAAGTGAATGTCTTTATTGTCATCGTGCTGTGCGCAGTCTTTGGATTGGTAACGGCACTGCTGGCAGAAAGGAGGGCGCAGAAATGATCTATTTGGAGCTTTTTTGGACCTTTCTGACCATCGGCGCATTTACCTTTGGCGGCGGCTATGCCATGCTGCCGCTGATCCAGGAGCAGGTGTCGGCACGCTGGGGGGATGTGATATCCCAGGAGGCTATGATCAATTTTATTGCGGTCAGTGAGTCTACACCGGGACCCTTTGCCATCAATATGGCCACCTATGTGGGCTCGCAGATGGGCGGCATTTTCGGCGCTTTTTGTGCAACGATGGGAGTGGTGCTTCCCAGCTTTGTGATCATCCTGATCGTTGCCCGGTGCTATGACCGTTTCCGTACCAACCGCATTGTCAAAGGCTGTATGTCCGGTCTAAAGCCGGCAGTGGTCGGTCTGATCGCCAATGCTGTTTTGGGCGTTTTGATGACGGTATTCTTCCCGGCGGGCTTGAGCCTTTCGGTGTTTGGGAATATTCAGTTCTATGTATCTGCAGTGATTTTTTTGGTTATGCTGGTGTTGGCCTTTAAGAAAGTCCATCCCATCATCCTGATCTGCCTGTCGGCGGTGCTGGGCATTGCCGCCGGGTATCTACTGTAAAAAAACGGCGGTATCTGCCTCTGCGGATACCGCCGTATACTATATTAAAAAGAAAAACTTGAAAACCCTTGCAAATTTGCTATAATAAGGGCTATAGTGTGAAGGTATACCGTTTTGAAGGAGGTGCAGCTGTGTTTTTGAAAAGAAATAAAAGCAGCGCAAAAGCCAAAAGTGTGCAAAAGATGAGCCCTACCCGGATCATTGCCCTGGCCTTCCTTTTGATCATTTTGCTGGGAACTTGCCTTCTGATGCTGCCTGCTGCTGCCCGCAGCGGTGTGTCCTGCGGCTTCCGCCCGGCTCTGTTTACGGCAACCTCCGCTACCTGTGTAACGGGCTTGATCGTGGGCGACACCTGGAGTATGTGGAGCGGATTCGGACAGATCGTGATCCTCTGCATGATCGAGCTGGGCGGCCTTGGCTTTATGTCGGCAGCTTCTTTGGTGGTGTTTCTTCTGCGGCGAAAGGTGAGCCTGCGGCAGCGTATGCTTATGGCCCAGGCGCTGAGCGTCAATGAGATGGAAGGCGTGGTCCGGCTGCAGAAGTGGGTACTGCTGGGAAGCATCACCATTCAGCTGACCGGTGCGCTGATCCTGTTCTTCCGATTCCTGCCGGATCACGGCTGGGTGCAGGCGGTGAAATGGGCAGTGTTCCATGCGGTGTCCGCCTTCTGCAACGCAGGCTTCGACATTGTGGGCAATGTGGCACCCGGGGCGAATATGATCCTGTTTAACCGTGACCCGGTGGTTCTGATCACCCTGATGGTGCTGATCAGCGTTGGCGGTCTTGGCTTCTTTGTTTGGGAAGAGGTGGCAACAAAACGCAGCTTCCGTAAATTCAGTGTATATACCAAGCTGGTGCTTATTATGTCTGCAGGTCTGATCCTGGCAGGCGCGCTGCTTATCGGAATTGCAGAGTGGAACAATCCCGCAACCTTGGGGGAGATGGAAATACCCCATAAGATACTAAATGCCTTTTTCCAATCGGTGACCGTCCGTACAGCAGGATTTACCTCTGTGGACCAGGCGGCACTGACGGACAGCGGAAAAGCCATTAGCATTGTGCTGATGTTTATCGGTGGCTCCTCCGGATCTACCGCCGGCGGCATCAAGACGGTGACCTTCCTGGTCCTGCTTTTGTTTGTGATTTCCCGGGCCCGGGGCAGGAGCACCGTCACCGTGTTTCAAAGAACCGTTTCCCAGGATAAGATTATGGATGCAGCCACCATTGTTACGCTGGTCATCGGCCTGGCAGTGGCCGGTGCTGTGGTGATCACCATGACTTCTCCTGTAAGCTTCGTGGATGCCCTGTTTGAAACGGCTTCTGCACTGGCAACGGTGGGTCTGACAGCGGGGGTCACTCCGGTTTTGAGCATTCCGGCACAGTGGATGATCATTGTGTTTATGTATTTTGGACGGGTGGGCATACTGACCATCAGCCTGGGCTTCCTGATGGGCAACAAGGCGGAAGAACGGTTCCGGTATGCACAGACAAATCTGTTGATCGGATAGGAGATAGGATATGAAATCTTTTGTGATTATTGGCCTGGGCCGTTTCGGAAGCGAGACCGCCCGCAGCCTGTATAAGCAGGGCTGTGAAGTATTGGTAGTGGACAGGGACAGCGACCTGATCCAGCAAATCAGCGACGAAGTCACCCAGGCAGTGGTGGCAGATGCCCGGGACAAAGATGTGCTGCGGGCATTGGATGTGGGTGCGTTTGACTGCGGCATCGTGGCCATCGGTGACAGCCTGGCGGATTCTGTCCTGGCAACCATGAATCTGAAGGAACTGGATGTTCCCTACATTGTCAGCAAGGCCCACGATGAGACCCACCGCCAGGTGCTGATCAAGCTGGGAGCTGACCGGGTGGTGATCCCGGAGAAGGAAAATGCAGAGCGCCTGGCCAAGAGCCTGTCTTCTCAGAATGTGCTGGATTATATTGAGCTGTCCGAGGACTACGGAATCATTGAGATCCCCAGCCCCGGAGTGTGGCATGGAAAAAGCCTGATCGAGCTGAATGTGCGGGCAAAGCTGGGTGTGAATATTTTGGCTATCAAGCGTGGCGGAAATATTACCGTCTCACCTGCGGCAGAATTCCGTATCCTGAAGGATGATGTTTTGGTGGTATTGGGAGGCACCGCTGCCTTGAAGGCGGTGCAGAAGCTGTGATGGAGCAGCGGATCACTGCCCGGAAGAATCCGCTTCTGCAGCAGGTGAAGCGTCTTTTGAGCTCCAAAAAAGAGCGGGATGCCGCCGGGCTTTTTGTTGCAGACGGCACAAAGCTGCTTGCGGAAGCGGTCAAGTGGTGGCCGGGGCTGGAAACGGTGATCCTTTCCGACGGTGTCCAGGCGCAATTGCCGGAGGATGTGCGTGTGGTGCGTGTCCCGGAGGATGTGATGCGCTCCATTTCTCCTATGCAGACACCCCAGGGGGCGCTGTTTCTGTGCCGCCTGCCGGAAAAGAAGGCTTTTTCCCCCAAGCCGGGGATGCTTTTGCTGGACGGCATTCAGGATCCGGGAAATCTGGGCACGATCCTGCGTACAGCGGATGCACTGCAGATCCCGGTGGCGCTGCTGGAGGGCTGCGCGGATCCTTATAGCCATAAGGTGGTGCGGGCCTCTATGGGTGCGGTTTTCCGCAGCAGCGTGTGCGTAACCACCTGGGAAGAGGTTCGGGAAGCCTGCGAATCAGCAAATATCCCGGTGGCGGTGACAGCCCTGTCAGACCGTGCTGAGGATCTGCGTACAGCGAAGCTGCAGAGCATGGCTGTGGTGATCGGCAGTGAAGGACAGGGCGTGCGCAGCCAGATCCTGGAAAGTGCGCGCAAAGAGCTGATCATTCCCATGGACCCCAGGTGTGAGTCGCTGAATGCGGCTATTGCAGCTGCCATTGTCATGTGGCAAATGAAACTGTAAAGAAAGAGAAGTGAGTAAAATGCCCCTGTATTGGATATGGTTTTCTTTGCTTTCCGGCTTATCCTGCCGGGAAAAGATCGCAATGCTGGAGCATTTTCAGGACCCGGAGATCCTCTATAGAACCGAGGACTTCACTGCTCTGCCCGGAGTAACCGAGGAAATGGCCCAGGCACTGGGCAATAAAGATACGGAAGCGGCCCAAAAGGTTTTGAAGGATTGCAGCCGGCAGGGGATCGGAATTCTGACCTACCGGGATGCCGGCTATCCCCGGCTGCTGCGGAATATTTCAGACCCGCCCCTGGTGCTTTATTACCGGGGTGTACTGCCGGATTTTGAGACCCGGCCTGTGATCGGTGTCGTAGGGACCCGGAAAGCGACCTCTTATGGCATGGGCATTGCCAATACCATCGCAGGACAGCTGAGTGCATCCGGTGCGCTGGTGGTTTCCGGCGGTGCAGCCGGAATCGACACAGAGGCGCTGAAGGGCGCGTTGGCAGCCGGCGGCCAGTGCGTCGCGGTGCTGGGCTGCGGTGTGGATGTGGTATATCCCATGCAGAACGCAAACCTCTTTGACCTGATCCGGAAAAATGGCTGCCTTCTTTCGGAATTCCTGCCGGGTATGCGCCCCTTGCGCTGGATGTTTCCCCAAAGAAACCGCATTATCAGCGGCCTTTCCGATGGGGTGTTGGTTGTGGAAGCGCCCGAGAAAAGCGGCGCTCTGATCACGGCGCAGGCTGCATCCTCCCAGGGGAAGGATGTCTTTGCTGTGCCCGGAAATGTGGGGGTCGCCACCAGCGTGGGCAGCAATATGCTGCTGCAGGATGGGGCATCGGCAGTGCTCTGCGGTTGGGACATTATGAAGGAGTATCAGGACCGGTATCCGGACACGGTGGAAAAACGGGAGCCGGTGCTGCGTCCGCTGGATTTCGAACCGATGGAAGTCCAGCGCGCTGTGGCGCAGAAAGCGGCAGTTCCTGTCCAAAGGACAGAAAAGAAAAAAGACATTGACAATCCCCAGGACAGCAATTATAGTGTGTTAGGCGGAAAATCAGAACAATGGTCGCCGGAAGAGGCTGCGATCATTGCTTGCTTGAATAAGACCCCGCGGCCTGTGGACGATGTGATCGCCCAGGTAGGCAGACCTGCCGGTGAGGTGCTGAGTGTACTGACCCGGCTGGTGGTAAAAGGGAAGGTCATCAACCATCCCGGCAGACAGGTGTCTGTGAAATAACTTTGATGGAGGACATAATGGCAAATCGATCCAATCTTGTAATAGTGGAGTCACCGTCCAAGGCAAAGACCATCGGCAAGTATTTGGGCCCCGGATATACCGTCAAGGCCAGCATGGGTCACCTGCGTGACCTGCCGAAAAGCACCATGGGCGTGGATATAGAGAACGGTTTTATCCCGGAATATGTACCCCTGCAGACAAAGGCTGAGCTGATCTCTGAGCTGCGTGAGGCAGCGCAGAAGGCAGAAACTGTCTATCTGGCAACTGACCCTGACCGGGAGGGTGAGGCGATCTCCTGGCATCTGAAGGAGCTTTTGGAGCTTCCGGAGGAAAAGACCCGTCGGGTCACCTTTAATGAGATCACCCAGAAGGTGGTGCAGGAGTCCATTGAAAAGCCCCGCGCCATCGATTATGCACTGGTGGATGCCCAGCAGGCCCGCCGTGTGCTGGACCGGATCGTGGGCTATCAGCTTTCCCCGCTGCTTTGGAAAAAAGTCAGACGGGGTCTGTCCGCAGGACGGGTGCAATCTGTGGCCACCCGCCTGGTGGTTGACCGGGAAAATGAGATCCGTGCATTTGAGCCGAAGGAGTACTGGACTTTAGATGTTTCTTTGAAGCTGGAAAAGAAGCCCGGAAGCTTTGTTGCCCGATATCACGGTGAGGAAAAGAAGCGGGAGCTGGCCAACGAAGAGCAGACAGATGCGGTGATCCGGGATATTACCGGAAAGCCCTTTACGGTCACCAGTGTCAAGCGCACTGAAAAGAAGCGCACGGCAGCACCTCCGTTTACCACCTCCACGCTGCAGCAGGAAGCTTCCCGGAAGCTGAATATGACCCCCAAGCGCACAATGGCCATCGCCCAGCAGCTTTACGAAGGCATTGATGTTGCCGGTGAGGGAACTATGGGTCTGATCACCTATATGCGTACAGACTCCCTGCGCCTTTCTGACGAGGCAATGGCTGCGGCAGCGGATTTTATTAAAAGCCGCTACGGCAAGGAGTATTACTACGGAAAATTCCATGTGTTTAAGAGCAAGTCCGGTGCGCAGGATGCCCACGAGGCCATCCGTCCCACCCATGTGGAGCTGGACCCGGAGCGGATCCAGGGCAGCCTGACCCGGGAGCAGTATCGGCTGTACAAGCTGATCTGGAGCCGTTTCCTGGCTTCTCAGATGGCAAACGCGGTGTTTGATGCGGTGTCTATCGATACGGCCTGTGAGGGACATGTGTTCCGGTCCACCCATCAGAGCATGAAGTTCTCCGGCTTTATTGCCGTTTACGAAGAGGGCAGAGACGACGAGCAGGAGAACCTGGGCGCGCCGCTGCCGGACCTGCAGGAAGGGGATACTGCCCTTGCTGAGGATATTAAAAAAGAGCAGCATTTCACACAGCCGCCGGCCCGCTATACAGAGGCGACCCTGGTGAAGGCCATGGAAGAGAAGGGCGTTGGCCGCCCCTCTACCTATGCAACCATCGTTTCCACCATCCAGGACAGAGAGTATGTCAATAAGGTGGAGAAGCGCCTGGCACCCACTGCGCTGGGTGAGGTGGTCACCGGATTGATGGTGGAGCGCTTCCAGGATATTATCGATGTGGAATTTACCGCCAATATGGAGACCCAGCTGGACGAGGTGGAGGCCGGAAAGCGGAAGTGGAAGGAAGTTCTGGAGGACTTCTACCGCCATTTCCATACGGAAATGATCGATGCGGAGGCTGCCCTGGAGGGTAAGCGCCTGAAAGTTCCGGATGAGGTCACCGAGGAGATCTGCGAGGATTGCGGACGCAACATGGTGGTGAAGATCGGCCGCTTCGGCAAGTTCCTGGCCTGTCCCGGCTTCCCGGAATGTAAAAATACCAAGCCCATTGTGGAGCGTATGCCGGGCCGCTGTCCCAAATGCGGCAGCACCATCCTGAAGCGCACCTCCAAGCGGGGCTATGCCTATTATGCCTGTGAGCGGGGCGCAAATTGCGGCTTTATGACCTGGGATGTGCCCACAGCGGAGGATTGCCCCACCTGCGGCCAGACCATGTTCAAGAAATCCGGCAGAGGCCGCAAGAAACCCTTCTGTATCAACGAAAGCTGCACAAACTTCCTGCCTGAGGACAAGCGTGGCTACTATAAAAAGCCTGCCCAGGAGCAGAGCGCTGACGCCCCGGAGGACAAGAAGGGGAAGAAGACCGTTGCCAAAAAGGCGGAAGCCAAGAAGCCTGCAGCAAAAAAGACAACTGCAAAGAAGACTTCTGCAAAATCGGGAGGCAAGAAGGCATGACAACTGTAAAAGTGATCGGTGCGGGCCTGGCCGGTTCGGAAGCTGCCTGGCAGCTGGCGCAAAGAGGCCTTCAGGTCCAGCTGTATGATATGAAGCCCCATAAGCGCTCTCCGGCGCACCATGCCGACAGCTTTGCTGAGCTTGTGTGCTCCAATTCCTTAAGGGGTGACCGGCTGGAAAATGCCGTGGGACTTTTGAAGGAAGAGCTGCGCCGTATGAACAGCCTGATCATTGCCTGTGCCGATGCCACCCGGGTGGAGGCAGGCGGCTGCCTGGCGGTGGACCGGGAGGGCTTTTCCAACATGGTCACCCAGAAGCTGCGCAGCCACCCCAATATTACCGTTTGCGCGGAGGAGATCACCCAGGTGCCCCAGGGGCCGGTGATCGTAGCCACCGGACCGCTGACCTCTGATGCACTTTCTGATGCCATCGGCACTTACTTTGGCTCGGAGCATCTGCATTTCTTTGATGCAGCGGCACCCCTGGTGACAGCGGAGTCCATCGATATGAAAAAAGCCTGGTGGCAATCCAGATATGACCGGGGCACACCGGACTATATCAATTGCGCCATGAATAAGGATGAATACGAAGCGTTTTTGAAGGAGCTGATCAGTGCCGAAGAGGCAGAGGTCCATGGCTTTGAGGATAAGCGGGTGTTTGAGGGCTGTATGCCGGTGGAGGTCATGGCCCGCCGCGGACCGGAAACGCTGCGCTTCGGTCCCTTGAAGCCGGTTGGTCTGGTGGATCCCAGCACCGGAAAAGAGCCCTATGCGGTGGTGCAGCTGCGGCAGGACAATGCCGCAAAGAGTGTCTTCAATCTGGTGGGCTTCCAGACCCATCTGAAGTTCCCGGAGCAAAAGCGGGTGTTTTCCATGATCCCCGCACTGCGCAATGCGGAGTTTGTGCGCTACGGTGTGATGCACCGTAACACATTCCTGCAGTCTCCCAAGCTTTTGGACCGGTTTTTTGCTGACCGGAGAGACCCGTTGGTGGCCTTTGCCGGACAGATGACCGGTGTGGAAGGATATGTGGAAAGTGCGGCCTCCGGCTTCCTGGCAGCTGTTGCCATGGCAGCCAAGGTCCAGGGCAAGCCCATTCCGGACTTCCCCCAGGAGACCGCCATCGGTGCGCTGGGCTATTATATCAGTGACCAGCGGATCGAGAACTTCCAACCTATGAATATCAATTTCAGTATTATTACTCCGCTGCAGCAGCGGATTCGAAAGAAATCAGAGAAAAACCTGGCAATTGCCAACCGGTCACTGGAAGTGATCGATGCGCTGGCAGCGCAGGAGGTTTGAAAGAAAGAGGTGTCGGTATGAAGATCATTCTGGACGCAATGGGCGGCGACAACGCACCGAAAGCACCCGTGCTGGGCGCGATCCAGGCAGCGAAGGATTTCGGCGCGCAAATCACATTGGTGGGAAAGGGTGAGCAGATCCTGGAGGTTCTGCGCAACCATGGCATTGAAAACCTGCCGGAGGGGGTCGAGATCGCCAATGCCGACGATGTGGTGGATATGCATGACGATCCTGCAACCGTTGTGCATAAGCGCAAGAATTCTTCTATGGTGATCGCACTGAAGATGCTGGCGGAGGGTCAGGGAGATGCCTGCATTTCTGCCGGCAGCACCGGTGCGCTGCTGACCGGCGCTACCTTGATCGTAAAAAGAGTCAAAGGCATCCGCCGCGCAGCCATGGGCCCTGCTATGCCCAATAAAGCCGGTGGTAAGACCGTGATCCTGGATTGCGGAGCCAACGCAGAATGCACACCGGAGTTCTTGCTGCAGTTCGGCATTGTGGGCTCTTTGTATGCAAAAAAGACCTTTGGCGTGGAGACGCCGAAGGTGGGCCTTCTGAACATCGGCACTGAGGACTCCAAGGGCACCGAGCTGCAGAAGCAGGCATATGCCCTGCTGCAATCTGCCAATGAAAAGGGTCTGATCCACTTTGTTGGCAATGTGGAAGCAAGAGATGTGCCCCTGGGCGCTGTGGATGTGGTGGTGTGCGACGGCTTTTCCGGAAATGTGCTGCTGAAATCCATTGAGGGAACAGCCATGTTTATGGGCAGCCTGATGAAACATAAGATATTCAAGCGCAATTTCCTCTCTGCTATTGGATACTTATTCTGCAAGCCCGGTGTGGACGAGGTCATGGGCATGCTGGATTACCGGGAAATTGGCGGAACGCAGTTTTTGGGCATTAAGAAGCCTGTGATCAAGGCCCACGGATCTTCGGATGAACGCGCCTTCCGCAATGCGGTGAAGCAGGCAATGGACGCTGCCGGCAATGATATTTCCGGGCAGCTGGAAGAAGCTTTGGCAACCATAAAGGAGTCCGGCAATGATTAAGGATCTGGAAACAGCGATGGGGTATCGCTTTAAAAACATCATGCTCCTGCAGAATGCGCTGACCCACTCCTCTTATGCAAATGAGCGCTGGCACGACAGCCTGAAAAGCAATGAGCGCCTGGAATTTCTTGGTGACTCCGTGCTGGGCATGGTGGTGGCAGAGCATCTGTATACCACCTTCCCCGACCGTCCGGAAGGGGAGCTGACCCGCATGCGGGCGGATATGGTCTGCGAGCGGGCGCTGGCGGCAGTGGCGGAGCGCCTGGAGCTGGGTAAGCACCTGCTCCTTGGCCACGGTGAGGAGCAGGGAGGCGGCAGAAGCCGGGATTCCATCCTGGCCGATGCGGTGGAGTCTGTGATCGCAGCCAGCTTCCTGGACGGCGGCATGACCGCTGCAGAGGCATTTATCCGGAAGTTTGTGCTTTGTGATGTATCTTCCGTACAGCTGCATAATGTGGACTATAAAACCGCATTGCAGGAGAAGGTGCAGCAGAAGAAAAACCAGGTGCTGGCCTATCTGCTTACCGGGGAGTCCGGACCGGATCATGACAAGCGCTTTGAGGTGGCGGTCTGTCTCAATGGAGACGAGGTCGGACGGGGCATCGGAAGCAGTAAAAAGCGGGCAGAGCAGGCAGCAGCCCGTGCTGCCATGGAAAAACTGTTCACGGAAGTGTTGTAAAAAATTGGCAGGTGCAGTTTCTGCACCTGCTGTTTTTGCATAAAGCGACAAATGTTGCCTGAATTATTGATGTTTTATTAAAATTGTCCCGGGGAAAGCTAAACTACTTGAAAAACCAGTGCATTCACGATATAATAACCGGGAAGAAATCAAACAGGAGAGTTATGCGTCATGCAGACTGTTACAGAAAAAGATACCGCAGCTCTGAGCGATCACGCTAACGAAAAAGAATATCAGCCGCCGAAACCCAAGCCGGTTTATGAGGTGTGCAAACGAATTTTTGACCTGGTCATGTCCACCTTCGCACTGATCGTGCTCAGCCCCATTTTCCTTGGTGTTGCCATAGCAATTAAGCTGGAAGATGGCGGCAAGGTGTTTTTTACACAGGAGCGGCTGACCAAGGGCGGAAAGCATTTTATGATGTATAAATTCCGGTCCATGTGCCCCGATGCGGAGCAGAAGCTGGAATCCCTTTTGTCTCAGAACGAAATGACCGGTCCTGCCTTTAAGATGAAGGACGACCCCCGGATCACAAAGGTGGGCAAGTTTATCCGCAAAACCAGTATTGATGAGCTGCCTCAGCTTTTGAATATCATCAAAGGCGAAATGTCTATCATCGGTCCGAGACCGCCGCTGCCCCGGGAAGTGGCGCAGTACACGCCCTACCAGATGCATCGTCTGGATGTGATCACCGGCTTGGCATGCTACCACGAATGCCAGGGACGCAGTGACAGCCAGAGCTTTGACGAGTGGGTGGAATCGGATCTGAAGTATATCCGCGAGCGGAGTATGCTGACGGATCTGAAGGTGATCTTCTGGACCATCCGCATCGTTTTGACCGGAAAGGGCGCAATGTAATATGAAAAGCACAGTTCTTCGGAACTGTGCTTTTTGTATAGATATCCTGATTCTGCACATCCTACCTGCGGAGGGATGTACATGACGGAGCGGGAATATGGCAAACTGGTGGAAAGCATGGCACCAAAGTCACCAATCGTAAAGGACTGCATCCATGCGTTTTGGATCGGCGGGCTGATCTGCACAGTGGGACAGCTGCTGATCAATGGCTATCTTGCGCTGGGGCTGGAAAAAACCGATGCATCCACAGCGGCCTCTATGACCTTGGTGGTGATCTCTGCGGTGCTGACAGGGCTGAGCCTGTATGACGATATTGCCAAACATGCCGGAGCCGGGACCCTTGTTCCCATCACCGGCTTCGCCAACGCCATTGCCGCCCCAGCCGTAGAATTCAAAACCGAAGGCTTCATCCTCGGCGTTGGCGCAAAGATGTTTACCATAGCAGGACCCGTTATAGTCTATGGTGTGTCCGCATCTGTAGTCTATGGCTTGATTTATTGGATTACAACATTGTTTTAACGCAAAAGGTTTGACCGATTCGGTCAAGCCTTTTTATCATGCAATTGTTTCTATGTCTACAAATTCTACAGCAAATCCTTGCTTTGTATAATAAGAAGTAAGATGTTCTTCAATTTTTGGGATAGTCTTCTTTCCAATAGGTTGTACTTTAGGATAGAACCAGCTTACTACAGATTCAACTCTTGCAACTTTACTCTCTGTGTCCAGTTTTACGGTTTGACATATACCGCGCTGATCCCATTTTAAATACAAGACATCTCCAACTATGAGAGTTTCCCGCTCAGACAAGGATTCAAAACGTCGCTTGGTTTCTCTGTCCGCGCCAACAAACTGATGATGGAGTTCTTTCCAAAAATCCCACAGAGAATCTTCCGGATTCATGTCACGAATGGGTTCAAGGAAATGCGTATTTCCGTTCAGGTTTAGATTTCCGCCCAAAACCTTGTTTTTGATGATTCGAATTCCTCTGTTCTTTACGGCATAACTGTAACCGATATACGGAATCCGAACGCAGTTGAATACGCAGGTGCGATGCGCAAGATCCACTACACAGGGCACTATGCAGTCCTCATTTTCATCACCGCACTGCTTACATACCAGCTCGTACAGATTGGGAATCATCTGCGGATCTACCTTGTGAGCAAGGATCAGAACAACTGTAACACGATGCAATGATTGCTTTTTTTGCTGCTTATCTAGAAAGATTGCTGTTTTCCTGCCTGTTAAAACCTTGGAATTTGTTTTAGCGGAGCTGAATATGTCCCGATACATATCTCTGTCTAGCAAATCTACTTCATAAGCTGCTATCACTCGTTCAATTCCACGAGAGTAAACAGTCATAGGATTGCTGAATTTATAACGGAGCGCGGCAGGCTGCGGTTGGATGGGCGATGGATTGCATTGCGTGCCGTACCGAAGGATGCTACGGCGGATTGAATCTGCTGTTCGATTGGCAGGCAGCGTATACTGCGTTCTCGCAGTCCGATAACAGGAAAGGGATGCTAACGCCATATCCATCATCATCAAAACCATAAAATTGCGGAACAGATAAAACAACAAACCAATCAGAGAACCGAACATAACGATGACTCTGACGATATCAGGTGTGGGAAGCGATAAGACAATAATAATAGGAAGCAAGCCACAACCAAGCACGACTACATATGTAAGGATCCGGCATAGCCTAGGGTGTTTCAACTTGGGAATATTCATAGAATCACATCCTTTTCAATATTTAGAATACCACATAGCTAATCTGATGTAAACTCTTATCATCGAGTTATTTTCCCTTGTTTCGAAGAAGTTTGAGCCATTTCGACAAAAAACACTGCGTCCTAAGTTGACACAAGCAGAGGGCTTCATCCTGGGCGTCGGCGCGAAGATGTTCACCATCGCCGGCCCTGTAATTGTGTATGGCACGGTGGCGAGCGTGGTATATGGGTTGATTTATTGGGTAACCACATTATTTTAACGAAAAATGCTTGCCAAGCGGCAAGCATTTTTACTATATTGTTTTATAACAACTTCGATTCACTTTCTTTGCTTTCTCTAACAGCCGTTTGTCCGCATTTTAAATTAACAACTTTAGATATCGTAGGGTCAAGGTCAATGGCTCCATCAAAATCAATAATTCTTCCGTCCTCTGTTGAATGGTTGCATCCGCAAAGGAATTGCCAATCATCATCTACATCGTGTTTTACATACAGAATGGGTTTGTTATCCTCTAAAACATGGGAACAAGTAAAAGCTACATCACCTGAAAAGTTGCTAATAGGAATATTCTCTTGAACATAAACCATTAGTTCGCTGTATCGTTTTACATCATATATTCCAAATGGAGTGTTTGCAATTTTAACATCACAACAATTCTTCTTTTTCTGTTTTGGTGATTGCTTGATAATGAGGTCGGATTGTGTAAGATTATCAATGTAATAGCTTTGATGATTGCCTGTGTTGACTAAATTTACATTGTTACCTTGAAATTCTATTTCCCAGTGTGTTTTAGAAACCAAGAATAAGCAAAGCACAAAAACCGCAAGGAATACAATCTCAAAATACAACCAAGTGATTACAGCAATTTTCAAGCCTAAAAAAGCAAGAAGAAACATTGGGATAAATGTATATATGATTGTTAGCACAGACTTGCGTGCGGTCGATTTTGTTTTAAAGGAATTCATAAGTAACACCTCACAATATTTTATTATACCACACCGCCAATATAATGTAAATATTTTTGCAAATGGTGTGTCCTATATTGACAGCAGCAGAAGGCTTCATCCTGGGCGTCGGCGCGAAGATGTTCACCATCGCCGGCCCTGTAATCGTGTACGGTGTATCCGCATCCGTGGTCTACGGCTTGATTTATTGGATAACTACCTTGTTCTAACTGATGCGCCCCAAAAGTGTCTAACTTTTGGGGCGCATATCATTTTCCTATGCAAGGGGTCAAGTGTTCTTTTTGCTTGCCACTCGATAGTTTTGTGGGGAGATCCCTAATTTGCTTTTAAAGCACCGGGAAAAGGACAAAACATCCGGGAATCCCACGGAGTTGGCAATGTGTGTAACGGATAGATTGGTGTTATCTAAGAGCATCCTTGCCTGGGCAAGCTTTTGCTCCAATATATACTGTTTGGGGGATTTTCCAAACCGTGCCTTAAAGAGCTGAAAAAGATATGGTTGCGTAACATCCAAAAAATCGGTAAGCTCTGTGACGGTAATGGGATTTTGTATGTTCAGGGCGATATATTTTTCCGCAGCTTCCATATAGCGATCAGCTTTCAATGCGCTTTTTGCTTTGTTGTTCTCTGCCTGCTGCTGGAAGATACTGAGAAAAAAGGTAAGCATATCAAAGCCATTATGCAGGGTGTTTTTGTTATACACCAGGAACGTTGCCAGCTTTTTCAGCCCGGAAGTGTCGGAAAAGGAAAAGACACCGGTTTCACTGTCTGCTTCCAAAAGAGGAAGAAGCTTTTGGATCGTAGGATCATTGGAGATAAACCACACAAAGCTCCAGGGATCTTGTTGGTCGGGGAAGTAATGCTCGTGCATGCCTGGTGTGATCAGAAACCCCTGCCCCCCGGAAACAGAAGCTCCGTTAAAAGTGCCTTTGCCGGAAATCACATAATGGATGATATAGGAATTTCTTACACCCGGCCCGAAACGGGTCACAGAAGCATCGGCTGCATAACCGACCGCTGTGATATTTAGGAGTGGGCAGTAGGAACTTGAAAAAATAGCGTAGCGCATAGTGTCGCCTCCTTTGTTATGATTTTACCATATAGAAATATGAATTTACAATAGGAAAGTTCGCATGTATATTGTAAAATCTTCAATAGGGGTGATAATATGATTATGAAAAAGCTATTACAAATGCATGAGTATGGCGCAGCGGGATTGCTGGAAGCGCCTGGAAGAAGTCTTTTTTACAGAAAGGCATTGGGACTGCGTAGATACTATGAGCATTGCGAAATACCAAGCTATAACGGCGAGCTGCTATTTCCCTCCGGCAGAGTTGCAGCGCCGGACTATATGACCGGTTTGTCCTTTGCTGTTGACAAGCTGCGTGAGAAATACCCGGAGGCGGCGGAGCAGATACAAAAAGAATTTTGCCGTTACAAGTCCTCTGTTCCGGTTGAGCATTGCGTTGCCGGAAATATGTACAACCATTCCATGCCGAATTATGAGCGCATTTTAAAAGAGGGACTGTCATCTTATATTCCACGCATCGAGAAAATTGCGGACAAGGAGCTACGGGAAGGTCTGCTGAATTTACTGGAGGGCATTCGCAATTACCATGCCCGGTGTGTTGCGTACCTTACCTCGGTATCTGCCAACAGAGATTTGATTGCGGCGCTTAGTCGTGTTCCTTTTGAACCGGCTCAAAATATATACGAGGCCATAGTTGCCTGGAATTTCGTTTTATATTTAGATCGCTGTGATAACCTGGGCTGTGTTGCATCGGGGCTGCTGCCTTACTACCATGGCGAGGATGTGACGGATATCCTTAGAAACCTCTATGACAATTTGGATGCTAACGGCGGTTTCTCCATGGCGCTGGGAACGGATTACAACCCGTTGACACTGCAGTGCTTAGAGGCATCCAAAGGAAAGCGCCGTCCTATGATCGAACTGTTTGTTGATGAAAACACACCGGATTCTGTTTGGGAAAAAGCTTTTGAGCTGCTTCGAACTGCAAACGGGCAGCCTGCATTTTACAACCCCTCAGCGCTGCTGGGCGGTTTGCAAAGAAAATTTAAGAATATCAGCGATGAGGATATCGCTAAATTCTGCGGCGGCGGATGCACGGAGTCAATGCTGGCAGGACTTTCCAATGTAGGTTCGCTGGATGCAGGCATCAATCTGCTGCTGATTTTGGAGCATTGTATCAAGAGCGAACTGGAGAAAGCACCTTCCTTTGAAGCTTTTTATAACAAATATATCTGCGCGGTAAAGGAAGTGGTAGATAGGGTAACGGAGGAGATCGGAAGATCTCAGAAATTACGGGCAAAGTACAATCCTTTGCCTATGCGTACGCTTTTGATCGATGATTGCATTGACAACGGTCTGGAGTACCATAACGGAGGCGCAAGATACAAATGGAGCGTCGTTAATTTTGCGGGAATGATCAATGTCATCGATTCGATGCTCGTTATAAGAGACCTGGTGTTTGAAAGCTGTAGCTATAGCGCAGAGGTGTTTGTAAAGCGCCTTGCAGAAAACGATGGGGCATTCCTTTTGAAATTACGGGAGCATAGTGTGTCCTTTGGCAATGATGATCCTGATGCCAACGCATTTGCAAACAAATTGTCCGCCGATGTTTATGGGATGCTGGATGATAAAAAACCACAGCTGGGCGACGGCTTTTTGCCGGCATCCATTCAGTTCGTATACCAAGTGAAGGCGGGTCTCAAGATCGGTGCTACACCGGATGGAAGAAAAGCCGGCGAACCCCTATGCGATTCTTTGGGTGCGATTTTTGGCAAGGACACAAAAGGGCCGACCGCACTTTTGAAAAGCGTGACCTCGCTAAACCTAGAACGTGCGCTGGGTGTTCCGGTGCTGAACTTTAACATCAATCCTGATTTTAAAAATGATATATTAAAGGCATTGATTTTGGGATATATGAAGCTTGGTGGCATCCAAATGCAGATCACATGTATCTCAAGGGAAATGCTGGAGGAAGCTTATAAAAAACCGCAGGATCACAAGAATTTGATCGTTCGCGTGGGCGGTTACTCTGAGTATTTCTACCGTCTCAGCGATGAACTGAAGCGGATGGTCATCGATCGAACAATTCAAAGCGGGGTGTAATTTTGACGGGGAAAATCATCAATATTACCCGTTTTTGCACAGATGACGGGCCTGGAATCAGAACAACTGTCTTTTTGAAGGGCTGTCCGCTTCGCTGCCGTTGGTGCCACAATCCAGAGTCCCAGGATCCCAATGAGGAATGCTATACAAACGGAGAGAGGATCGGGCAGGTGATTACTGCGGAAAAAGTGGTTCAGGAGGTTATAAAAGATGGGATCTTTTATGAAACATCCGGTGGCGGTGTGACCGTTTCCGGTGGCGAGCCGTTATTTCAATGGGAATTTACCTTGGAGATTTTGCAGCTGTGCAAAAAAGCCGGCATCCATACTGCGTTGGAGACAAGCGGTTTTGCAACGCCTGAAATATTCCGCAAGGTCGTAGAGCCTTGCGATCTGGTTCTGTTTGATTTAAAAGAAACCGACGAAGGCAAACATTTGGCATATACCGGTGTGCCATTGTTTCCAATTTTGGAAAATTTAAAGGGACTGGATGAAATGCAAACACCATTTGTGCTTCGACTGCCGATTGTCCCGGGAATGAATGACCGGGAAGCCCACTTTTTAGAGGCGAAGCGCCTGAGAGAAAAGCTACCCCTTTGTGGCGGGATAGAAATTATGCCCTATCACAAATTGGGAGAGTACAAGTATGATCAATTGGGCAGAGAGTGCTTTTGCCGCCATATTGCAGAACCCAGTAAAGAACAAATACAAGAATGGGAACGTTTCCTAAAATAACTGCGCCCTGCTTGCAATTCTATTACGAGAG
>JAZSER010000075.1:0-19925 GCA_045531815.1 Faecousia sp.
GTCTCAAAATGCATATGTAGGGAATGACCTATGTGTCATTCCGAAAATTAGTTCCAAAATATACACTTAGGAACGGCACACAGGCCGTTCCCTACACATAAATATGCAATTTGGGGTTGTCTCGTTCATTTTGAGACAACCCCATTTTTGCGGTATGCACACCGATGGGATATCGGCGCCGGCACAAATTCAGGTCTGCGACGGGGCGTTGCTATTCCTTGGGAAACAACTGCGTCGGTGCTTTGCCGAATTTTGCCTTAAAACATTTTGAAAAGTAATAAACATTGCAAAACCCCAAATAGGCAGCGATCTGGCTGATATTCATCCCCGCGCTGTTCATCAGTTCACAAGCATAGTACAGCTTTTCTGAGAGTATGTAGGCGGTGATGGTCATATGCAAATGTTGACGGAAAAGCCGCGCTCCGTAGGAGGCGGAAATGCCGCAATTCCGGCATACATCGGAGGTGGTAAGGGGCTGCGTTAAATGCTTGCGGATGTATGTCAGCATTTGCTCCATGACCAATGGATACGGTGTGGCTTTTGTATTTTGCTCCTCGATCTGCGAAAGAAGCAGCAAGATCTTGGAAAGCTCAAAGTCCAAAGCCAGCCGCTGAGAAAAGGTTCCGCCGGAATTGTATTCTACGCACGCGATGATGCTTTGGTACAGCTTTTGGTAATGGTCCTGCAGGGAGGTCTTGACAGGAAATACAACGGTTTGATGGGGAAGCGGGGGAACGGTAAAGGATATTCGCCGTTCCGCAGCGGGATACTCCGGCTTCTGCCCACCGGTGGATAGGGCACCCCGGAAACGAAAGAAATAGTATTCGCACAAGTTGTCCGTATTGGCTTCATAAGGGACACCTGCAGGCACGACCAATGCATCCCCGGCGCAAAGGGATACTTTCTCCCCATCTACATGGAAGCTTGCCGAACCGGATATTACAAATACCAGCAAGTGATTCTCGTTGACATGAATAAATTTTCGTCTCCAGCCGTTTCTTTGCATCATTCTTCCGAACATATCGCAGCTGGGCGGCATGGTAAGATCCAGTGACAGCAACATGCAAGATCCCCTCCGATCGTCATAAGTATACCAAAAACTGCACTTGTGTCAAGCGTTTGTTCACGATTACACAAAAATATCACCGGTGGACGCATTGCTTCCTTTTCTTGCCCACAGTATAATCAAAAAAGCGATTTTTGAGAGGAGCATACTGTATGAAGAACTGTGATGTAAGAAACTACGGTGCCGTGGGTGACGGCATCACCATGAACACTGCCTCCATTCAGGCGGCGATTGACGATTGCTCTGCCCAGGGTGGCGGACAGGTCATTTTGGAAGCAGGCCGGTATCTCTGCGGCCGGATCGATCTGAAGGACGGTGTTGAGCTGCATATCGAAAGGGATGCCGTTCTGCTGGGCTCTACCGAGGTCAGTGACTTCCCCGAGATCGTAACGGATTTCTGGCGTACCGAGTATGCCCCCCGGTTCAACAAGCGCTGCTTTATCTATGCAGAGGGCTGCACCGACATTGCCATTACCGGCCGTGGTGTTATTGACTGTCAGGGCAGAGCCTTTGTTGAGCCCATGACCGAGGAAGAAATGGCAAAGCGGCCCAATATGTCCTTTAAGCGCAAGCCGTTCCCTCTGCCTGAAGGCAGCAAGCCTCTGGATGAAGCGGTTACCATGATCGGTGCCGCACCCCGCCCCCTGGACCCCCGCAGCACCAGCCTGGCCCCTGCCCGTGTGGTTTTCTTCGTTGGCTGCCGCAATGTGATGGTAGAGGATGTGACCATGCAGAACCAGCCTGCCGGCTGGAGCTACTGGATCTGTGATTGCGATAATGTACATTTCCATCGGGCACATATTTTTGCCGCTGTGGATATGCCCAATAACGATGGCATCCATATCAATTGCTGCCGCAATGTAACGGTCTCCGATTGCAACATCTCCTGCGGTGATGACTGCGTGGTGGTCCGGGCATACAGCGCTCCGCTGCACGAGAATAAGGTTTGCGAAAAGGTTGCCGTTACCAACTGCAACCTTACCAGCCATGCCGCTGCGGTCCGGATCGGCTGGACCAATGACGGTGTCATGCGTAACTGCACCTTCTCCAATCTGAATATCACCGAGTCGTCTGCCGGCCTGTGCATTTGGCTTCCCGGCAATCCTTCCGATGCCCGCATGAGCGACGAAGGATTTGAAGCGACCCATATCGAAAACATCAGCTTTTCCAATATCACCATTGACCGCCACTACGGAACACCCATTACTATCCGCGTTGACGAGGATAATCTGTGCGACACCATCCGCAACCTTTACTTCAGCAATATCCACGCTTTCTCTGCTCAGATGCCAGTTGTCAAGGGGCGTCCGGATTGCTTTGTGAAGAATATTTATTTCTCGGATTGCCACTTTGCGCAGATTTCTTATGAAGACATTCCTACAAAGTTTGCAGCCCGGATGGCAAAGCTGAACCGTCCCCTGAACCGGCCCGACTCCCGGTGCGTTGAAAATCTTGTTATGAACAACACCCATTTTACAGTCCTTTAAATAACACAAAAAGGCTTGACCGATCGGTCAAGCCTTTTTCGCTTATAAGTGCAGCAGTTCTTCAAAATCGAAGATATCGGATTGCAAACGGTCAGGTTTACGCGATGCCTACAACAATGCCACGATCATCGAACAGGAACTTTACCGTTGCCAGCTCACAGATCTGCTTTGCAAGCTCCTCGTTTTCAATCAGAACATACTTAACATTTGTGCCGTCTGAGAAGTATCCGGAGTGGAAGCCTGGGACAGTGGGCGGGAAACCTGCCATATCCCCAACACTGAGATTTGTGTATTCCTTGCCATCGGTAACAGGAACGAAGGGGGTGCTGGTGTAGCCGTCAGCACGGGCCTTTTGCGTCTGACCGCTTTCGTCAAAGCACTTGTTGATCAACTTTGTGAGCTCGGCCTGGATCAGCTCTGCGGTGCCTCTGGGGTAGTATGTTGTGCTGACCTCGTAGCAAGAGTAATCAAAGGCCGCGTCATGAGGCAGATAATGGTTTCCCCAGGAACCGTTTGCGCAGGAAGCATAGAAGGTGTATGTATATTTGGAATCATCACGCACACCTCTTGCATGAATATCGAAGATTTCCCAGGGCGCCAAGACTATGCCGAAATCGCCAAAGCCAAAAGCGGCCAGCTCATTCGTCTTAGCCGTTTCAGGGACTACAAATTGGTTCTGTAGTACGTGGATCGTACCAGTCTCCAACGGTTGCATATTGTCCATTGACGCAATTGCGGAAGCTGCCAGCATTTTGCCGTGCTCTTGATAACCTTTGTTGTGATTTTCGGTCTTGATCTGTGATGTGCAGTTAACATTGCCGCTGCCGCCCAGTACGAATGCGGCATGACAGTCGAGCTGGGCTTCCAGCTCGTCGCGCATTGCTCCGATATAATCGGCAGACAAAGAATAATAATTTGCATCTGATGTGCCGTAGTAGTGTGCTTGCCAGTTGACCAGGACCACATCTTTGCCCCCGTCCCGAGTGAACTTAATGACCTGCAGCAGGTTGTCCGCTTTCCAGATGTGACCGTAGATCTGATCACGGGGAAGCTGGCCCAGCCTAAAGGCGCACATTGTTCCATCGGAGAGAATATAGTGGCGCACAAAGTTCAGACCATCGGGTCTTGCAAAGCTGCCGTACATCTGAGCAGGTTTGCGGTCGGCAAGAGCCGCCTTCGCGGCTTCTACGCAGCGTTCGACAAATTGTTTGTTTGCATCCAAGACACCGCCGAGGGCAGTGGCGGACGGGTCATAGGCGTTGTGGGTATGGGATGCGCCCATGTGAACATGGGTGGCGGGAACGCCGGTCTCTTCGCTGATCCTCTCGCGTACAGCGGCAAGCAGGTCTCCTGGGGTCTGTCCCATGTCCAGGTTGAATAGGAGCACCGTATTTCCCTCGGCATCGGAAAAGGCTATACAAGTAGCATACAAAGGGTCCAATACACCGGTGGAAATGCGCTCTGCATTGTCACCGTAGCCTGCGAGGGGAACAGGCTTTGTGGGTGTGATGTCTGCCTTGGCATAACCTACGGAAAAAACACCGTCAATTTCGCTACCGACCTGTGGATTTTCATTCTCTTGGCAGGCGGCAAATATAGACAGCACCATGATCACGCTGATCACCATGCAAAGGAATCGTTTCATAAAATGTCCTCCTATGTTTCATAAGTGTCTATTCATACAGAATACACATACCACGTGCTGTACGGTGTGGTTTTTTATAAGTGCAGCAATTCTTCAAAGTCGAAGATGTAATGATCGTTGGCAGCCTGCATTTGCGCCACATAATCTTTTGAGGATTCGTCATACACACCGCAGACCTGCATGCCTGCAGCCTTTGCGGTCTGATCGGCATTCAAATTGTCATCCAGGAACAATACATTTTCTACGGTGGTATTCATTTTCTCTGCAGCGCGGACATAGATCTGAGGGTCTGCCTTGGTGGTGTTGAAGTCATCGCAGGACCACACATTGTCAAACAGCTCCCACATGCCAAGCCGCTTCAGACAGGCATCCAGGGTGATGTGGGGACTGGCTGTCAGCACGTTCAGGCTTGCGCCCTGTGTTTTCAGCGTCTTCAGCACCTCCGGAACATAGGCCTTTGCTGGAATGGTGTGGAAATAGGCGTCTGTCATATATTCCATCATGACGCCCATCAGCTGCTCCTTGGGCATTTTTACACCCATCTGATCGATGTAATACTGGGCAGTTCCGCTCAGACCCAGGGGGGTTATGACTTTAATGATATTGCTGTCATAGGAAATGCCGTTTTCGTCCAGAATACGCAACATAGCGGAGACAAAGGTGGGCATGGAATCCACAAGTGTTCCGTCAAAGTCAAATAAGTAGTATTTATGTTGCATCATTTCACCTAATCAAATAAGCTCATTCAGGTAGAAAGCACGGGTGGTAGCATAAGAGCCATCCGGTGCAGTCACGGTCACATAGACGAATACATTGGGATCGCTGGGATCCACCAGGGAGAAGAACTTTTCCAGGTCGAATTCTGCCTCATGCAGGGGCGCATCCGCGGCAATGGCTGTGCGTGCCATTCGGCCGTGGGTCTCCAGGCGGATCTGCTGCGCATCGGAGCAGGTCACCTTCAGCAAATTGCCTTCGATGCTGATATCGTGGATCTCCGGGCCGCAGGACATGTAGAAATCGCCTTTCTCCAAAGCCTCAATCACACTGTTATAGCGCAGTTCTTTTGCGCCTACCATGATCCAGGACTGGCCCATGGCTCTGGGGGAGTGCATGTCGTCAGTGCCCAGGGGGAAGACCTTTGCGCCGCTGTTGAGCATCTCCTTAAAGACCCGGGCATTATTCTCGTTATGTCCGATCATGCAGCACTCGGAGTTTCGCAGCTCCATGCCCCAAAGCCCCTTCAGGCCGGCATAGTCCTGGTATGTCTGACAGGACCAGGTGGGGTGGTTATACATAACAAGAAAGCCCTTTTCGTTGGCTTTTTCAATCATAGTGTTGATAGACTCCGGATTACATTCCAGCGCCATGTTTTCGCACTGCATTTTGTCCTCGTATGCTGCAGAATCAGGGAATCTGCGGTATATTTTGGTGGGACTCCAGAGATTACTGGGATCTTTGGAAATCAGATTCATATGGTACGTCTTTCCACCGGTCCAACTCCAGTCCGGGGCGTTGACATTGATCTCTATGCCGGTAAGCATCAAAAAGTCCGGATCATTCATATCCGAGTGATCTACAATGATGTTGTGGTCGGTCAGGCAAAGGATCTGGTAGCCGAGGGCTTTATAGCCTTCCTTTACTTTTTCCGGGGTCAGCTTTCCGTCGGAGATGGTGCTGTGGGTGTGCAGATTTGCTTTGAAGTACCGGGGTACTTGGGGCAGAAGATGTTTAACGATATTCATAATGAGTCCTCCTCATAGACATTACAACATAGTACCGGATTGCAAACCTGGGTCGTCCTGCTGGGACGACCCAGTTGCGATTTTTATTGCGCAATACCCACGACAACATTCTGCTCATTCAGCAGCAGTTTTGCTGTAGGCTGTGCCAGGATTTCCTGGACAATTTCCTCGTTCAGCGCCAGGAAACGCTTGATGTTCACGCCGTCCAACATAACAAACTGGCAGAAGCCATTTTCAACCTTGGTATAAGCAGTGGTATCACCGACAGCGGGGTTGGTGTAGACAACACCATTGGAGGTGGGTACAAACTCCCCTCTCACATAGCCTTCTCTCTTGGGAGCTTCCACGTTGCCGCTGGCCTCGAAGCACTTATCCAGCATAGTGCTGAGCATATTCTGAACAACCAAAGCCGTTCCCTTGGGATACTTGGTGATACGCACCTCATAGTGCTGCACCCAGTCAAAGGAGGGATCTGTGGGCAAATAGCCGTAGCTTTCGTTACTGCAGGATGCATAGAAGGTCATCTTAAACTTGGAATTCTCCTTGACCGCCATAGCATTGGTGTCAAAGATCTCGTTGGGAGCGAAGGCAAATGCCACATCACCGAAGCTCATTGCATAGTAAGGTGCGCCGGCGGTGTCCTCCACACCGGAAGTGTTCAGGTAGCCGATCTCAATCTGAATATCACCGGTCTCCACCTGCTCAAAGGTTTCCCAAACCTTAATGGCCTCCTCAGCTAAAGCCTTTCCCGTTTCGATATAGTTGTTACATCTTTGCTCATTGGGAATTTGAGAACTGTTGTTCGCATTGCCAGCGCCACTCAGGAAATAAGATGAGTAGCAATCCATGCTTGCTTCCAAAGTTTCACGGAGAATGCCGGCGACATTGGAGGTAGCCGTAGTGTAGGAGTTAGGCTCTGCGTTCATGGGGTGACCCTGCCAGTTCACGAGAACAACCGGTTTGTCGCCTTCTCTGTTAAACCGCACCAGCTGCAGCAGGTTATCTGCCTTGGCATAGTGACCGTAAACCTGATTCTTAGGAACAGAGCCTACTTTTTCGCCCTGATAAGTACCGTCAATCAGCAGGTAATGACGGTTGAAGTTCATGCCCTCGGGGCGGCAGAATGTAATCTCCATAGTGGCAGGCTTGACGTTAGCCAGCGCCTCTTGTGATGCTTGCAGCATACGTTCTGCCAGGAGCTCACGGTAAGCAAAGTCACCCATATCCGGACCGGTATGGCTGTGGCTGCAGCTGACCATAACATTATCATAGGGAAGACCGACAGCTTCCGCGATCTGCTTACGGATCGGCCGCATAACGCCCGTATCACAACCCAGAAGATCCAAAGAGATCAGAAGTACCTTGTTGCCGGTAGCATCCTGAATGGCAACCACAGTAGCATACAGACGCTCCGCAACACCGGTGGATGTACGTTCCTCATATATGTTGCCGTAACCCCGGAGATACACGGGCTGCTCCGGTGAAATATCCGCTTTGCCGTAGCCTACGGAAAAAACACCGGTAATTTCGCTATCGACCTTTTCGTTGCCGTTTTCGCCGCAGGCAACAAACGTGGACAACACCAAAATCACGCTGAGCGCTATGCAAAGTAATCGTTTCATAAAAAATCCTCCTATGTTTTGTATTTGGTCATTCATACAGCATAAGCATACCGCTTACTGCACGGTATATTTCACACCCACTTACGCAGGGGACAAGCTTGTCCGGATCGGTCAAGCCTTCTGCCTGTGTGCAAGCAGGACGCAGGACTCCAATGATCTTTTTCCGTATTATAGGAGCTTTGCGCGGGATGAGCAATGGAAAAATCGATACCGCATTAACATTTTTGATACTGATTTGCACGTTTTCTATTGATATTTTTATTATTTATTGATATGATCCTTTTGGGTGATATTTATGATATCTTTTGACGAAATGGTTGTCACAAATATTCGGCAGCCAACGGTCGTGCATACTAAAAAAGGTACTTTCTTTACAATGGAAAACCGACAGTCTTTTGGATTGTCCTTTTGCCTGGGCGGACAAATTACTTATACCATGAACGGAAAAAAGTATATCAGCGATCCGAATCATGCCATCCTCACGCCTCAGGGCTGCGGCTACTACCGGGTGACCGACAGCGAAGGCTCGTTTCCTCTTATCAATTTTTTCTGCAGCGGCCTGGATCTTAAAGAAATTGCCGTTATCCCGTTGGATGATCCGCAAGACTACATCCAGCGTTTTAAGACTCTGCAGCAGCTATTCCTGCGCAACGAAAGCCGGATGAAAATATTCAGCGCCTTTTACGAGCTTCTGGATCTTCTTGGCGCTCCGAGCGAGCGGAATTCCGAGAGGCTGATCTTTGCTGTGAAATATATAGAGGAGCATATGCAAGATCCAACCCTTTCCAATGTGGAGCTTGCCAAATACCTGGGGATCAGCGAGATTTATCTGAGAAAGCAGTTCCAGACCCATTACCGTGTTACACCCAAGCAATATATTTTGGATGCTCGGATCCGTAAGGCCAAGCAGCTGCTGACCGACACGCCGTTTACCGTCACCGCAATTGCGGAAGAATGCGGTTTTTCCAGCGTCTACCACTTCTGCCGCGCCTTCAGGCAGCGCACAGGGAAAACCCCCACCCAATATGCCCAGGAAAACAGAACCTATCAGATATAAAAGCCGGAAGGCTATGCCGCGTCCTTAACAGCCGATTTTGCACATTAAAAAATGTTTGACCCAAGGGCATGCCCTTGGGTCAAGCATTTTTTATAACAGCTCCATTTCGCTGCGCTGCAGGTCTTCTTTGACGCTATGGGATCGTGTGGCGGATGTACCCTTGCTTATCTGCTCAAATACCTCAAAATACCGCAGACCAAACGCATAAAGAGATGCGGCATTGAAATGAAGATTATCCGGGTTGCTGGTGAGTCCCTGGGCACTGACAAAGCCCACACGCTGGTCCTTTGCCGCAATATTCTGCAGAGCCGCATTGATATGCACATGATGCTCCAGGGGATAGTGGACGAGATAATCTCCCAGGCCACCTACAATAAAGGGAACATCCGTAAGCCCCAGCTCCTTTCGCAGGGCCTGCATCATCTCTTCCAGCCGGGTCTGATAGGTTGGGTAAAGCAACTCGTTGCTATCGCTTTCCCCCTGATGCCAAAGCACACCGACGATCTGCGATGTGCGGGCGGCAAGTCTTGCGTTGTTTACCGCGTTGTCAAACAGAAGCTCTCCGGGCATCCACTGGGAAAGCTTTGTTCCGCCATCTGCGCAGCAGATCAGACCCACATCCACATCATGGGCTTTGGCATAGGCTTCTGCAAAGCTTTCTGCAAGGCTCACCCCGGAAAAATGCCGGTCGGGATTGATGGGGCGGAACATTTTTACCCAGCGTCCGTTGCGCAGCGTGTAAATACGGCACTTGTCGATTTCGTGGGCTTCGTTCAGGTACCCGCGGCCTGCCATGTTGGATTGACCGATCAATAAAAAGGAATGCATAATGATACCTTACCTTTCCGCTGTCTAGATTTTATATATGATATTCTGGGTGGCATATTGGGTAGGGGTAATGCCGGTTCGCTTCTTGAAGGCACGGCAAAAATAATAAACGCTGGAAAATCCGCACTCCCGGGCGATCGTCGTCACGCTGAAGGGGGTGTCCACAAGCAGCTGCTTTGCCTTTTCGATCCTGGCCTGCAAAATGTACTGCCTGGGCGTGACACCGCAGTGAGAAAGGAACAGCTTTCTTAAGTAGACCTCGCTGATCCCCACAGAGTCGGCCAGGCTGCTGTTGGAAAGCCCGGGATCCTGGAGGTTTTGCGCAATGTACCCGGTAGCCTGCTCCAGGGGCTTTGGCTTTTCTGTGTGTTCTGAAAACACCTTGCTTAACAGCTCATAAAACACACTGTTTTTCTCGAGGCAACCCGCACCGCGCAGAAACAGGTCTTTTAAGGCATCAAAGCTTTTCAGGCAGCTTTGCGGCTGCTGCAACGGGATGACCGTGATCTCATCGCAGTGGAAGTTTTCGCAGGTAAAATTCACCAGGGGAAAGAAGCCTTCCTTGTTTCCGTACAGGGTATAGCTGCCACCCTTGGGCAGCAGTACTGCGGTGTTGGGTTCGGAGACATAGGTTTTGTTGTTCATTTCATAAGTGATCTGACCGCTGATACAGAAGGACAGGCCATAGCTTAGCCGACCGGTCATACGAAAGACTTTCCCTTTTTGAGAGTGGACGATCAGCGGATGCTGAAAGGAGGTTACGATCATGTTATTGGGATCATTCATGTACATCACCAATGCCATTATACGGTATTTGTCAAAAAAATACAATAGAAATCACAAGAATAGTATCAAAAAGTATAAATCTGTATCGTTTATTTTATTGATTTGCCAAAGCGCAGCCCTTAAAATATAAAATAGAGGTGATCGATATGGATTTTACAGGAAAAACAGCAATTTCCACCGGTGCGGCTTCCGGCATGGGTCTTGTTTTTGCCAAAAGCTTTACCCAACTGGGCGGCAATGTGATCATGTGCGATGTCAATGAGGCGGTACTGCGGGAAAAAGCAGCGCAGATCAATGCGCAAGGTGGCGGAAAAGCCATTGCCTGCGTATGTGATGTTCGGGATTATGCGCAGGTATGTGCCGCCCGGGATCTGGCAGTGGCGGAATTCGGCAGCATTGATGTGCTGGTGAACTTTGCAGGCGGTTATGCGCCCCGGATGCTGAAGGTGGACCGCACGAAATATCCGGAATTCCCGGATGTGCCCATCGAGGTGTTCGATTGGGGTCTGGATGTAAATCTGAAAGGACCGTTCTACTTCGGTCATGCGGTGCTGAAGCAAATGCGGGAGCAGAAAAGCGGCCTGATCGTGAACATCGGCTCCATCACCGGTGCGGAAGGTACAGCCTACGGCATGGAATATGCTACCTCCAAGGCAGCGCTTATGTATGGTTTTACAAAATCCGTTGCCCAGTATGGGGCAAAGCACGGGATCCGCTGTGTCTGTGTTTCTCCCGGTCCGGTGATGACCCGTCCGGGAATGGCGGGAATGAAGACGCTTGTGAAGCGTTCGGCAGAGCCTCAGGAGATCGTAGACCTGATTCTGTTTATTGCCTCCGACAAGGGTCAGTTTATCAATGGTGAGAATATTATGATCGACGGCGGAAGAAACGCAATGAAGCGAGGATGAAAGCTATGGAAAACAAATTTTTGACCAAAGACGGAATGCTTACTGTGATCCTGCAGTGCGACAATCCGGACACTGCCATTGGCAGGATCCGCAATGCCAATATGCTTGGCGCAGATGCTTACGGCCTGCAGGTGGAATCCCTGAAGCCGGAATACCAGAATCCCGAGACCTATCAAAGGATCTTTACAGAAGGCAAGGGAAGACCCTTCTATGTAACCTACTATCGTGGCAAGCATAACAGCGGAAAATCCGATGAGGAGCTGGCAGAGAGCATAGTGACCCTTGCGCAGAGCGGCGCTGTGCTTTGCGATGTGATGGGAGATCTGTACTGCAAGCACCCGGAGGAGCTGACGGATGACGAAGCTGCCATCAAAAAGCAGATGGAGCTCATCGACCTTCTCCATGAAAAAGGCGCGCAGGTGCTGATGTCTTCTCATGTGCGCAAGTTTATTCCGGCAGAGCGGGTCCTGGAGATCGCCCGGGAGCAAAAGCGCAGAGGCGCGGACATCATCAAGATCGTCACCGGCGCCCGGACCATGGAACAGCAGATCGAAAATCTGCGTATCACCGACCTTTTGAAGCGGGAACTGGATGCTCCGTTTTTGTTCCTGGCCAACGGCCAATGCTCCATACATCGCAGATTGGGACTCAAGCTGGGCTGCTGCATGGCCCTTTGCGTGTATGAGCACGATGCGCAGTCCACCGCAACACAACCGCTTCTGTCTACTTTGAAAAAAATTCGTGATGAGATCGACTTTTGAAAGGAGAAACAATTATGAACTTTGAAGGAAAAACCGCAATCGTTACAGGTGCTGCTGTAGGTATTGGCAGAGCAGCTGCTTTGCTCTTGGCAGAAGGTGGCGCCAATGTTGTCGTGGTGGATATGAACCCGGAGACCCTGGCTGTTACCGAGCAGGAGATCAAGGCCATCACAGAAAATGCACTGGTGCTGACCTGTGATGTCTCCGACAACGAAGCCGTGCTGGAAGTGGTAAAGGCAGCAAATGAACGCTTTGGCAAGGTGGACATCCTGGTGAATAACGCAGGACTTTGGAGACAGCGCGGCTCTTTCACTGAGCTTTCTGCAGAGCTGTGGAAGAAGTTCATTGATGTCAATGTGATGGGTACTGTGTACTTTACAAAAGCAGTTCTTGACCAAATGATCGAGAACGGCTACGGCCGCATTATCAATATTGCTTCTGTGGCAGGTGTTTACGGAAATCGGAAAATGAGCCACTATTCCGCAACCAAGGGTGCGATCATCTCCATGACCAAAGCCCTGGCAAAAGAGGTGGCAGCCAAGGGAATCACGGTCAATGCGGTCTCTCCCGGAAGCGTCAGCCCCTCTGACAACCGGGATATCGACTTCTACAAGCCCAGTGACCTGGCATTTGCCGGAAGAACCGGTACAAACCGGGAGAATGCAGACCTGATCTGCTTCCTGGCAAGCGACAAGGCAGGCTACATCTCCGGACAGAACATCCAGATCGACGGCTGCCGCAAGCAGCAATAAGCGAAAGCGGGAAAACACATATAGTAACCCCCTCCGTTTTTGAAAACGGAGGGGGTCTTTTATGGGCAATCAAAGCTTGCACAGAGGAAAATCACGCCCAATACCCTGCAGATGCCCGGAGGGCGCTTTCCCAGGCCTGCCGAAAGTACTCCTTCAGGGGCAGCTGGCTGTACAGATCCAGTGTGCAGCGGTGGCCTTTTGGACGGATCTTCAGTTCAAAGTTCAGGATCTGCTGGGGCTTTGCCTGCTTCAGCCGGGAGACCGCATTTTCCCAGTTGACGATCCCGTGGAAGGGCAGCAGATGCAGATCGTCTGTGCCCCGCAGCTGACCTGCCGGGTCGGTTACACCCAGGTTATCGTTGAGATGGGTCATCACCAGCCGGTCACCGTAAAGGCTCAGAAAATCCCAGCCGGGGGCATAGCAGAGGGCATGCCCGGAGTCCCAGCAAAAGCCAACAGCCTTGCTATGGGCGTAGCGTGTCATCAAGGCTGCCAAAAATTCCGGGCCTTCCAGATTCTCAAAGGCAACGGTAATGCCCAGCTCCTCGGCATGGCGCACCAGCTTGTCAAAATGATCAAAGCACAGGCTGTCCGGGCTGAAGGTGTAGTCCACACCGTTCCAGGGGTGTACCACAAGCAGGGGGATGTTGGCTTCTGCGCAGTCGGTTGCGCTTTGAAGCAGATCCTTCAGAAGGGGTTGGGCAGTGGCCGGATCACGGCTCCACATGGCCGGCATGCCCCGCAGGGGCCCGTGAAGGGATTGCACCGTCAGATCCCGCGCACATGCCTGGCGGACAGCGGCCTTCCAGCTGCCCTCCGACTGCCAGCCGGGGGATATGGCGCAAAATCCGGTATCCGCAAGCAGGTCCACCACCTGGGCTGCAGGCAGCGGATAGCTGTGATCCAAAGAAAAACCGAGCTTCACAAAGGAAGCCTCCTTTCCCAAAGGTGGATTAAGCCTTTCTCCAAAGCCAAAGGGCATATCCGCCGGAGATCAGCATGATCAGTACAGCGCTGCACAGCTCCGGCAGCTGGGCACTTGCCTGCGGGAATACGGCACTGACCAAAGAAGAAAAGGGTCCCTGCTCCGGGGCAAAGACACTGCTGGCATTTACAAACATGTGGCTTGCGATACAGGGCCACAGGCTTCCGCCCTTCCACAGGATAACGGTATACAGGAAGCCGATGACAATGGCATAGCAGATCTGCAGCAGAACACCTGCTGTGTCAGCGGTGTTGGCAAGGTTTACAATATGCCCCGCACCGAAGGTTACCGCAGAAACGATAATGGCGGTCCGCAGATTGTCTTTCTCCATGGCACGGAACAGAAAGCCCCGGAAGATGATTTCTTCCACATAGCCGCCCAGAGCCAGGTTGGCAGCCATCAGCAGCGAAACCGAAAGGGGAGCGGAAAGGGCAGCGCCGTTTTTCAGATTTGTGCAGGACATCACCGCCAGGGGAAGAAACCAAAGAAATGCTTTTTTGCTTCCCCGAAAGGCGCAAAGACCGTACTTTTTGAAAAGGCCGTGCTTTGCGATCCATAGGGTCGCAGCCACTGCCAGCACGAAGATGCAGATTACCGGGACCAGCACCTGGGGTACTGTTTTTGCTGCCAGGTCGTCAAACCCGCCGCAAAACTGCAGCGCGATATTCATTACGATCACATACAAGGCGATCCAAACCAGGGCGAAAGCCACCTGGTTTTTCTCATATAGCTTCTTCATATTTATGCACCTGCCTTTGGCTTTCATTATAGCATTGGGCTGCTGGGATGTAAATATCAAAGGGAAGATAATAAGACCTGACCGCAGTAGAACACTTTCCGCGCTTGCCTTGCGCTAGAATGCCGAATCCTTCCGGATGGCAAGGGGTGTTTTTCCTGTGTATTTTCCCAGGACTTTTCTGAAATATGCTGTATTGCCGCTTCTACGGTGGGATTGACATAAGGCTTTTGGGCTGGCTGCATATGCGTGGATACTTCCCCAAAGAAGTGATTGAGAATACCGATGGCTTTTTCCGTGAAGGGAATTTGCGCGCAAAGGGCATCGAAAAGCATTCTTTCCTCCGGTGAGCAGGAGAGCTTTTGCAAAACAAAGGCACTTTGGGCAGGCGCAATGGAAAAGCCAAAGGAGTAGAACTCGATTTTCTGATCCTCTCCGCCAAACCATTGGGATTGATACCTCAGACCCTTGGGGATGTAGAAGATATCCCCAGGGGACAGGGAAAGCCGGATGTCTTCTGTTTTGAAGGTGCAAGTGCCCTTTGTCAGATAGCCAAGGTAATGCTTCGGGATGGGCATTTTGCTGCGGTCAGTGAAATGGCAGCGCGCAAACCGAAAGATATTAAACAGGAAACTCCTGCAGAAATCTGCTTCATTCATACGGTGTCACCTGGAAATGATGGAGAATATTACCTCATTTCCATGAGTATATCGTATTGAATAAGGTTTCGTCATGGGCATGGGGGTGTTGGGCATGATGGCGGTGAAGCTATTGAAGGTAGCCGGTGCAGCACCGATCATTGCGGTAGACCCGGTGGAAAGCAAACGGAAGCAAGCGCTGCAGCTGGGGGCGGACTATGCCCTTGACCCCTTTGCACCGGACTTTGAAGCGCTGATACAAACCATGAAACAGACCGGAAAGGTATTCCACACCGGCTATATGTACCGCTACAATCCTTACATCCGGGACCTTTTGGAACGGATCCGGAGAGGGGACCTGGGCAAGATCATCAGCGTCGAGGCGCAGATGAATTGCATTCACCTCCGGCAGCTGCGGCAGTGGCTGGGCAATTTTCCCGGTGGCATGATGTTCTATCTGGGCTGCCATTTGGTGGACCTGATCCTGCAGATCCAGGGGCAGCCCAAGGAGATCATCCCCTTAAATACCACCACCGGCTGCAATACCCAGGCGGATGATTTCGGCATGGCAGTGTTTGTGTATGAAAACGGCGTTTCCTTCGCAAAGACCACGGCTTTGGAGATCGGCGGCTATGCCCGTCGTCAGCTGGTGGTCACCGGCACAGAGGGAACGGTGGAGATCCGGCTTTTTTATGCCTTTTTCCCTTTTAAATCAAACAATGCGATCAGGAAGCTGGCGATCACCACCAGAGCAGAGCCGATCATCGTCCGAAGACCAAGGGGCTCTGCGAAAACAAGAATGCCAATGATCACGCTGGTGATGGGCTCTAAGGTGCTGAGGATAGAGGTGCGTTCGCTTCCAATGAAAAATGCGCTTTGCTGAAACAGAAACACCGCGCCTGTGGTCACCAGCAGGGAAAACAGGACGCACAGCCCCCATCCCTGTATGGTTTCCGGGAATGCGAAGCTGCCGGTCACCAGGCAGACTGCAAAGGTGAAGACGCTGCAGACGCAGGCTACATAAAAGCTGAACAAAAATCCGGAAGCGCCCCGGTTGTCAAAATGTGCCAGCAGCACCACATACGCAGCAAAGGTAAAGCCCGAGGCAAGGGCCAGAGCGCTGCCGGTGAGGCTGGTGGATTGCTGGGGTGTGTAAAACAGGCTGATGCCCGCAACACAGATGGCAACGCTGATCAGATTGCCCCACTGGGGCTTCTTTTTTGCAAAAAGGATCTCTGCAAGGACCACGATCGCCGGGTAAACGAAGTGGATCACCGTTGCGGTTCCGGAGTCAATAAACCGGTAGGAGCTGAACAGCAGGATCGGTGTGATGCTGCAGCCCAGGACGGCAATGAGACTGATCATCGGCAATTGCTTTGCCGGGACTTTTAAGGTCTTTTTCTGGGAGTAGGCCAGAATGCCAAGGGGCAGTATGGAGAAAGCGTTTCGCAGGAATACCAGGGTCAGGGGATTGACCCCGTCTGCATAGATGTGCTTTGCCATCAGCGGCATACAGCCGTAGATCACAGCGCTGATCATGGCAAACAGATAGCCTTTGGCGGTGTTTTTCTGCATAAAAGCCTCCGTATTAGTACCCTAGAGATTCAAAGCGGGCACGGTTTTCTTCCAGCTGTGACAGGAAGATATGCCAGGTCTTGGGGTTTATGAAGGGATTTGTGCCGGGATGCTCCAGCATATATTGCCGTTTTCCCAGGGTGTTGTTCTGCCCGGGGTGGTTGCCCAGGGTGATATCCACCGGCTGATCCCAAAGCTTTTGGATGGTTTCCTTCAGGGCGGCACACTTGGTTTGCGGCAGGCGGTACCAGCTGCAGTAGGCTTTGTACATGGTCAGGAGCCCTGCACCCCCCAGATAGCCTGCCCGGAGGGTCTGCACGCCGTCGGTGACGTCAAAGAAAAAGCTCATGGTGCCGAAGGTGTGGCCGGGGGAGAGGACACAGGTGATATCCGTATTGCCCAGGCGAACATGGTCACCGTCGTTTAACAGCACATCCGGCCAGGGAATCTGCGCATCCGGAACACAGCTCAGATGCACAAGGGCCCGCTCCGGCATCTCTTTTAAAAGGTTTGTGTCCACGGCGCTCATATAAACCTTTGCACCGCTGATGTCCCGGATGGCCTGGGTGCAGCCGAAATGGTCGTAGTGGCCGTGGGTGTGCAGAATGATCTTCACATCCTCCACCCGGAAGCCCAGGCTGCGGATATTCTCCAGAAGATACGGAAGCTCATGACCGTAGCCGGTGTCAATGAGTATGAGTCCGTCCCCGGTGTCGATGAGATGGGGGCAGACCTTTCGGTCACCTACATAATACAGGTTTCCGAAGATCCGGAAGGGCTCCAGCCGGTAATTCTCCGGATGGGCAAAATATTCTGCATGCTTTTGGAAATAGGTGATCTGGCTGACATCATAGGGGATCACATCCCCCATACAGGTTTCCTGATACATAAGAGATTCCTCCTTGCGGTCAAAACGCGCTTTCCCGGACGGATGTTACAGCTGGAAGCGAAAATACCCATTCTCCAATTCCTGTAATGCCTGTATTATAGCACAAATGCTTTCCCGTGGGAAGATGGAATCTGTGCTTGTATTTTCTTTTTGAATGGTCTATAATGAGCACAGAAATTTAAGTGAGTGTGATCAAAGTGAAAGCGTGGCAGCATTTTAAAACCATTACCCGACACCGCTGGCTTGTGCGCCAGGGGTGCTTTCAGGTGGGCCTGTACTGGCAGGGCTTGACCCATGACCTGTCCAAGTATTCTTTTACAGAATTTCGCAGCGGTGTCCGGTACTTTCAGGGAGACCGCAGCCCCAACACCGCAGAGCGGGAGCGCAAGGGCTACAGTGAGGCATGGATGCACCACAAGGGCCGCAACCGCCATCATTATGAATACTGGACCGACCTGAGTAAGCAGACCCGCCGATATGAGTCTATGCCCATGCCCCGCCGGTATTTGGTGGAGATGGTGATGGACCGCCGGGCAGCCTGCATGGTCTACCAGGGAGAAAACTATCACCCCGGCTCTGCACTGGAGTACCTGGAGGGCAGTATCGAAAAGACCATTATGCACCCTCAGACCCGACGGGAGCTGGAGCATATTCTGACAATGCTCCGGGATCGGGGAGAAAAAGAGACCTTCCGCTATTTGCGCAAGGAAGTACTGACCGGAAAGCCCTTCCCCTGGGAAACGGAAAATGTGGAGGTATAAACCATGGCAGCAAGTTGGCTGAAAGACGCTGTGTTTTATGAGATCTATCCCCAAAGCTTTAAGGACAGCAATGCTGACGGCATTGGCGACCTGCAGGGCATTATTGAGAAGCTGGACTATGTAAAAAGCCTGGGCTGCAATGCCCTGTGGATCAATCCCTGTTACGATTCTCCCTTTAAAGATGGTGGCTACGATGTCCGGGATTATAAGAAGATCGCCCCCCGGTACGGCACCAATGGGGATATGAAGGCGCTGTTTGATGCAGCCCACGACAAGGGGATCAAAGTGCTTTTGGACCTGGTTCCGGGACATACCAGTGAGGAGCATGCCTGGTTCCGGGAGAGCTGCGCGGAAACCCCGGAGTATTCTGAGCGCTACATTTGGACAGACAATGCCTTTGCCGGTGGTGACGGTATGCCCTTCATCGGCGGTGAGCACCCCCGCAATGCAACCTATATCATCAATTTCTTCAAGTGCCAGCCGGCGCTGAATTACGGCTACCGGGACAGACACACCTCCTGGCAGCAGCCCATCGATGCCCCCGGTCCTATGGCCACCCGGGAGGCGATGAAGGACATCATGCGCTTCTGGCTGGACATGGGCTGTGACGGCTTCCGGGTGGATATGGCGGACTCTTTGGTGAAAAATGACCACGGAGTCAAGGTCGCTACCATGGAGGTCTGGAAGGACATGGCAGGAGCGATCCATGCCGAGTATCCGGAGGCAGCATTGGTCTCGGAGTGGAATCACCCGGAGCAGGCGTTGCGCTGCGGCTTTGACATGGACTTTTACCTGCAGTGGTACGGCAACGGCTATTCCTGCCTGCTGCGGGACTATGAGCGAAACGGCAAGGGCGAGATCGTCAAGCCGGATAACAGTTATTTCAAGGCAGATTCTGACCGGGATATCTCCGGCTTTTTGGAGGATTACCTGCCCCAGTATGAGGACAGCAAGGATGACGGCCTGTGGTGCTTCATTACCTGCAATCACGACACATCCCGTCTGGCGCCCATGCTGACGGACCGGGAGCGCAGGATCGCCTTTGCATTCCTGTTTACCATGCCCGGTGCGCCGTTTTTGTACTACGGTGACGAGATCGGCATGAATTACCGCTGGCTTCCCAGCAAGGAGGGCGGATTTGCCCGCACCGGCTCCCGGACACCGATGCAGTGGAGCCGTGGGAAGAATTTGGGATTTTCCCAGGGAGAAGACCTGTATCTGCCGGTAGACCCTGCCCAGGACGCACCCACGGTGGAGGCACAGGAACACGACCCGGACTCGTTTTTGAACCATGTCCGTGGACTGATCGCACTGCGCCATGCCCATGAGGACCTGCAGAATTACAGCCCCTTTGAAGTGTATCGCGCAGAAAAGGGATCCCGTCTGTTTGCCTATAAACGGGGCACATATTTGGTGGCGGTGAATCCCGGCAAAGAAAGCTGCCGGCTGGAGCTGGACAGGAAATATACCCTGCTTTATACCATTGGAGCACCGGAAACATCGGATGGAGCATTGCAGATGCCCGGGCAGTCCTTTGCTGTATTGTCGCCAATTGCATAATTCTGAGATCTCCGGGCAAGCTATCCTTGCCCGGAGATAAAAAATATCGTGAGAATTGGAAAAAAGTGCTTGACTTTTTTGCTGCTTTGGGTATAATGATATCCGTGCTTGACACACAGAGGATTAG
>JAZSER010000057.1:0-30796 GCA_045531815.1 Faecousia sp.
TGTTTCGCACAATTTACCTTCTGGCATCCATTTGCTTTTGTTCAACTCTTCTTGAACTCGTTTTTGCTCATCCCATACCGCCTGAAAACTTCCCAGTGTTTGTATGTTCACATTGGTTTCGTTAAGCACAGTGTATTCGTCGTCCCATTTGGCGTACCCAATATCCCACGAAAAGGCTATCATTTCTTCTTTGTTATAGTTAATGGTTGCTCTGCCGTAGGCATTATGCACCACGTGATAACTGGTATAGAAATAAGTTATTTTGTCTTTGAGAGAATCACAAAGCAAATTATTCATCTGCTTTTTTAGATTGCTCCAAGACTTATATTTGCTTCTTTCATCGGAAATCATATTTGACTCCTTCCCACTCTCGTCGGCCTTTTCCCTACTCAAACAAACAACGCTCTCGTCTGTAATGCCTTTAGGTTGGAAATCTACCACAAAAATGTATTACTAAATTTTATTGAACTGTCGCTCAAACTTTACAGATAATACAATATCTGGTTTGCGCTGCTTTCATCGGATTATCAATTTCGGATTCCCAATCGGTGGTTTCGTGAGTGAACACAACGCACCATTTCATCGATGCGTCAAAAACATACAAGTCCTCAGGAAGGAACGCATCCGCATCATACATATTCTGCTCTGCCAATCTGTAAGAGTCATACCACTCTTGTTCAATTCTTGCAGCCAAGGTATGTGCGTCGGCTTCGGCAATGAAATCGACGAGCTTTTTGCCTTGGTAATAAGTATCCTCGCCCTTCTCTGTCATAAAGTAGACAGGGCCGCTATGTTCTTTCAAAAATGCTAAAGCAACTTCCATAGATGCATTAGGGAAATCCGGATTCATTTTGTCCCACATATAGGCTTTCTCATACCAATCTATGGTTATTGGATAGTTGGATTCTGCCATTTTAGCAATCCAATCTTTTTGCTTAACTTGAAACTCATCCCAAGACATAACAAAGCAATTGATAAATGCTTCTTTTATTTCTTTTGTATTATCAAGAAATTTGATATTCATGCTGTAAACCTCCTATGTTAAATACACGCTTATCGTGTCAAGCTATTTTATCAAGTCCTCAACATTCACATCAAACTTGATTCGCTCGTGGACATCTTTCCGACTTAAAAGGATTACAGTCTCTACATGGGCGCAGCGGGGGAAAAGGTCGGCGGCCATGGCATTTTGCAATCGGTAGCCCTGCTGCTTCAGAAGGGCCACATCCCGGGCAAGGGTGGCAGGATCGCAGGAGACATAGACGATCCGGCGGGAGGCCATTTTTCCCAGGGCCTGGATGGCGTCGGCATTGAGGCCCTTCCGGGGCGGATCTACCACCACCACATCCGGCCGGATGCCCCGCGCTTCCAGCTCCAGGGCTGCCTTTCCCGCATCTGCGCAGAAAAATTCCGCGTTTTCGATGCCGTTTCGCACCGCGTTTTCCCTGGCATCCTCCACCGCCTGGGCCACCACCTCCACACCTATGACCTTTCCGGCAGCCTTTGCCATGGCCAGGGTGATGGTGCCCACACCGCAATACAGGTCCAGCACCAGATCCTGCTTTGTGATCTGCGCCTGGGAGATGGCGGCTTCGTACAGCCGCTGGGCCTGGTGATGGTTCACCTGATAGAAGGACCGGGGAGACAGCCGGAAATTAAGACCGCAGAGGGTATCTTCAATATATCCCGGGCCGTAGAGGGAGATGAATTCCTCCCCAAGAACGGTATTTCCGGGCTTTGTATGGACACTGAGCACCAGGCTGGTGAATCCGGGAACGGCCTGCAGCCGGCGGATCAGCTCCTCCGGGTGGGGCAGCTTCCGTCCGTTGACCACCAAGCATACCAGCACCTGTCCGGAGACCGCGCCCCGACGGACATAAATGTGCCGCAAAAGCCCCTTGCCGGTGGTTTCATCATAGGCTGTGATCCGATAGTGGTTTACATAATTTATTACGATCCCCTTTACCGCATCCGCATCCTCCGGCAGGATCAGGCAGCGCTTGTTTTCCACCACGCTGTGGGTGCCTGCCCGGAAAAAGCCCGCAAAGACCCTGCCTTTTTGGCTTGCCGTGGGGTACTGGGCCTTATTGCGGTAGCCGTAGCAGGTGGGGGCAGCCAAAATGGGCATTTCCTCCAGGGCTTCTCCACCGATCCGGTTCAGCGCCTGGCGCACTCTGTCCGCCTTCAGGCGGGATTCTTCCTCATAATCCATGTGCCAGAAATCGCAGCCGCCGCAGAGCTTGGCTACGGGGCATTCCCGGTTGACCCGGTGGGGAGATTTTTCCAACAGCTGGGTGATCTTTCCTGCCGCCCAGGTCTTCTGGGCCTTCTCGATGCGCACAAGACACCGCTCCCCGGCAATGGCATTGGGGATGAATACAGCGCAGCCCTCAATTTTGGCAACGCCCTGTCCTTCGGCAGTATAATCGCAGATCACCGCTTCATAAATTTTGCCTTTTTCCAGCATCAGGCGTCCTCCAGCAGCATTTCCATGCCGATTTTTTGGGGCTTCAGCCCCAGCTTTTCATAGAAGCCCATGGCGCTTTCATTGCAGCACCACACATTCAGTGTAACACTGCTGCAGCGGCGCATTTTGGCATACCGGCAGGTGTTTTCATAAAGGGCCTTGCCCACACCCTGTCCCCGGCAGGCCGCGTCCACGCACAGATCGTCGATATACAGCTCGGTGTGGTCCGCGATTACCGGGTCCTTTTCATATTCCTTGATGACGCAGAAGCAGTAGCCCAGCACCTGTTTGTCCTGAACCGCCACAAAAATCGGGGTCTTTCCGCTATCCAGCATGGAAATCACCTGGGAAGCACCGTATTTTTGTGCCTTGTCCCGGAAGATATCCGGTCTGCCTTGGTGGTGGACCTGCCCCACCTGCTTCAAAAGAGAAAGGATGCCCGGTACATCCTCCAGCTGTGCAAAACGAATCTCCATATCCTCGCCTCCTGTTTATTTTCTCTATGATACCACAGATCCCTTTTTTCGTAAAGTAGATGCCTTCTCCAATAAAAAATGAAAATTACCCATTGACAGATAGGTCTACAAATGTTAGACTTATAATATACAATAAATATTAGGAGGAATTGTTTATGGCAGACATCCGTTTGGCAACCGTGGAATCCCGGTTTGCCGATATCGTTTGGAAAAACGCACCTCTGACCACCCTGGAGCTGATCGACCTGTGTGCAGAGGAACTGAACTGGAAGCGCACCACCACCTACACCGTGCTGAAGAAGCTGTGCCTGCGGGGCATTTTCAAAACCGAGAACAGCCTGGTCACCGTTCTGATCGACCGGGATGAGTTCTACAGCCTGCGCAGCCAGCAGTTTGTGGAAACCCATTTCCAGGGCTCTTTGCCTGCCTTTTTGACGGCCTTTACCAACCGGCGGAAGCTGTCTGAAAAGGAATTGGAGCAGATCCGCGCCATGATCGACTCCCTCAGCAAGGAGTAAGCACCCCGGACCGCCGGGTAGGATCCTATGAAACAAACAATAAGTTATGTAAACTGCCGGTTGTGTCCCCGGCAATGCGGTGTGGACCGCAGTGCAGGGGAGACCGGCTATTGTGGCTGCCCGGATATGGCATTGGTGGCAAAAACCATGCTTCACCAATGGGAAGAACCGGCTTTGGCCGGTGCCGGCGGCAGCGGTGCGGTCTTCTTTGGCAGCTGCACCCTGGGCTGCAGCTATTGCCAGAACCGGCTGATCAGCGCCTCCCCGGTGGGAGAAGCCCTGGATGCCGGACAGCTGCGCCAGCGAATGGAAGCCCTGATCGCCCAGGGCGCAGAGAACATCGACCTGGTGACCCCGTCCCAATTTCTGCCCACCATCCTCCAGGCGCTGGAGCAGCCGCTGCCTGTGCCGGTGGTGTACAACTGCGGCGGATATGAGCTGGAATCCACAGTCCGGGCGCTGCGGGGAAAGGTGGATATTTTTCTGCCGGACCTGAAGTATGCAGACGATACCCTGGCAAAGCGCCTTTCCGGTGCGCCGGATTATTTTGCCGTGGCTACGGCAGCCATCCGGGCTATGGCGGAGGTGGCAGGTCCGGTCCGCTGGCAGGGGGATCGGCTCACCGGCGGTGTGGTGATCCGCCATCTGATCCTGCCGGGCCATGTGGAAAACTCTCTGAAGGTGCTGGATTGGATCGGTGAGACCTTCCGGCCCGGTGAGGTTTTGGTGAGTCTGATGCGCCAGTATACCCCCATGCCCAACATGCAGCCGCCCTTTGACCGGCAGATCACCCAGGAGGAATATGACGCGGTGCTGAGCTGGATGTTTTTAAACGGCTTGGAGGGCTTTACCCAGGAGGCCGCTGCAGCAGACCACTGCTATATCCCCAATTTTTAAGTACGAACTGTCAATCCCCGGACTCCTACGAAAGGAATTGTGTTGTTATGTTAACTAAAAAGCGTTTTTTATCCCTTTTGATTGCTGTTTTTCTGCTGATGGGCCTTCTTCCCGGAATGCCTGTTCATGCGGACACCATCGTTGCCAGCGGCACCTGCGGTGACAATTTGACCTGGCAGATCGACGACCACTCTAAAATGAAGATCACCGGAACCGGTGATATGTACGACTATAGCGGAGACAAATCCGCGCCCTGGAACAGCTTCAACAAAAATTTTACCATCATTATCCTGTCAGAGGGCATTACCAGCATTGGCGATAAAGCCTTCCGCTTCTGCGGCAATGCTGCCAGCAACATGGACATCCCCGCATCGGTAACGCACATCGGCAGCCAGGCATTCCCCGCCTTTACCGGCTCCGGCCACCGGCTGACCTTCCAATCCGCACCGCCCCAGATCGCGGAGGATGCCTTCCTGGACGCCAAGGGTCTGACCATCGAAGCGCCCAACTGGCCGGAATCTGCCTGCAAAAACTACGGTGCGACCCGGATCTCCTGGAGTGTGGGCAAGCCCATCTTCGCATCCAGCCAGAATCTGTGCTTCCGGCTGAACGAGGAGATCACCGAGGACCATCTTACCTTTATGGCCCGCTACAAAGACAGCTATAACGAAAAGTATGATCCCAAATCTGTGATCATCGGTTCTTACGACAACTCCACCTACGGAGAAAAGACAGTGAATATCACCGTTGACGGCACGGTGATGCCCTTTACTTACTATGTCACCGACGGGCAGAATCACCTGGACCTTATTCAGGTGGAATTCCCGCGCTGCCAGGAGTATCCCGCCAGGGATTCCATCCTGCCGGTGGTGACCACCGGTGATCGGGTGCTTGTAAAGGATGTGGACTATACCGTCAACCGCGTGAATGCCGGTCTGGGTGAGGAGACGTATATCACCGTCACCGGCAAGGGCAATTACCAGGGCTTCTCCCGAAACTATGCATACAGCGTTGTCAAGCACGAGATCCGGAAAGGCTCCTGCAATGTGCAGATGCCATACTTCACCGGCGAGCCGATTTATCCGGATTTCTCCTTTAGCGAAGCGGATAAGCTCCTGAATGAAAAAACCGACTATATTGCCTATGTAGAAAACAACGTCAATGCCGGAACCGGCAGAATGCGGGTGGTGGGTGTCGGTGGATATGCCGGCAGCCACTCCACAGCTTTCACCATCACCAGAAGGACCGTGGAGCATTTGGGTCTGGACGGTGCATATATGGGCCAGGCAGACGGAACGCTGTCTGGAAATATCCATGAGTCCGTCCACCTTCTCACCCCCAGCAAGTACTTTTTCAACACCAATGGCAGTGATGAAGTTGCCATCGCCTATCAGCTTTACCGGGTCTACGACGAAACCAATATCCAGCTGATCGATGAGTACGTCTGGCAGCCCGGGCAGGCACAGTACCAGTATGACTTTTACTCTGTGTATGAGGATGGCTATGAGGAAGGCGGCTTCGTTTATATGCTCGCCTACTCCTGGGTGGAAGAATCCCTGGCCACCTATGGCGGCGCTGCGGTTTTGCTGGTTCCTTCCAAGGTGCAGGACGGCAAGACCATGCAGATCGAAATGCTCTCCGACGACGGAGATTTCCGCAGAGATTATTTTGACGCCTGGAGCGAGGACGGCAACCTGGGTCTGATCAGCTGGGTCAGCTCCGATCCCTCCGTTGCCACAGTGGAGGACGGTGTGGTGACCTATCTGAAGCCCGGCTCTGCCACCATTACCGGCAGTTATGGCAAGATTTCCGCCAGCCAGACCGTTCAGGCACAGGCGCAATCCCTGGATACCGCAAACATCCTGTACTATAACCGCAAGACAGGTGTCACCGATGTGATCTACCAGGGCTTCCGGCTGGAAGAGGGCAAGGATTACACCGTATCCGTCAGCAAGGATGCCCAGGTGTACACCGTGACGGTCAGCGGCTGCGGCCTGTTCACCGGCACACTGCTTCGGCAGTTCGATATCCAAACAGGGGAGTCCATCGACCACACCCATGTGCTGGAAGCCCCCTGCGATCCCACCTGCGCCACCTGTGATTTTGTCAAGGAATCCGCCCACTCCCTGGAGGATAAGTGGAAGCGGGATCTGAATAACCACTGGAAGCAGTGCACCGTCTGTGGGGAAAAGGAAGAACTCCAGGCCCACAGCTTCACCGATCCCAAGACCTGCGCCATCTGCGGCAGCCTGGATCTGCCCGGTGATATGAATAACGACCTGGAGGTCAATGACGCGGACGCCATCTATCTGCTGCGGCATACCATGCTGCCCAGCCGTTATCCCATCACCCGCAACGCGGATGTGGACGGAAGCGGCAAGGTGAACGATGCCGATGCCATTTACCTGCTGCGGCACACCATGCTGCCCAGCCGTTACCCCCTGAAGTAAGCAAAAAGGGCTGCCGAAAGGCAGCCCTTTTATTATGGGATATCGCAGTTATTTCCCGTAATAGAATGTAGGGGAGGGGTTCCATCCCCTCCCGTTACCCGGTGGCATAAACGCACCCGGTTGGTGTAATCGGTGCAGCAGCGGGAGGGCGCAGAGACCCTCCCCTACATAGCCGCGCCACCGAATACCCACTGTAGGGGAGGGGTTCCATCCCCTCCCGTTATCCGGTGGCATAAACGCACCCGGTTGATATAATCGGTGCGGTTTTCGGGAGGGCGCAGAGGCCCTCCCCTACATAGCCGCGCCACCGAATACCCACTGTAGGGGAGGGGTTCCATCCCCTCCCGTTACCCGGTGGCATAAACGCACCCGGTTGGTATGATCGGTGCAGTTTGCGGGAGGGCGCAGAGGCCCTCCCCTACATAGCCGCGCCATCGAACAGCCACTGTGGGGGAGGGGTTCCATCCCCTCCCGTTATCCGGTGGCATAAACGCACCCGGTTGGTGTAATCTGTGCGGCTGCGGGAGGGCACAGAGGCCCTCCCCTACATAGCCGCGCCATCGAACAGCCACTGTAGGGGAGGGGTTCCATCCCCTCCCGTTATCCGGTGGCATAAACGCACCCGGTTGGTGTAATCTGTGCGGCTGCGGGAGGGCACAGAGGCCCTCCCCTCATAGCCGCGCCACCGAATACCCACTGTAGGGGAGGGGTCCTTCTTTACGCAATAAAGTCTGCCGCGGATGCAGCAAACGCTGTTTCCGCGGCAGGATTTTTTCTTTACAGCTGAGGCAGATTCTGCAAGCCTGCTTCCAGCTCCGCGTCGGTAGGCACATAGTCCTCCATCTTTCCGTCGTGGAACTTTTCGTAGGCATACATATCAAAGTAGCCGGTACCGGTCAGACCGAACACAATGGTCTTCTCCTCACCGATTTCCTTGCACTTCATTGCTTCGTCAATGGCCACCTTGATGGCATGGGAGCTTTCCGGTGCAGGCAGGATGCCCTCGATCCGGGCAAAATACTCTGCTGCCTGGAACACCTCGGTCTGCTTGACGCTGACCGCCTCCATGAGACCGTCATCATACAGCTGAGACAGGGTGGAGCTCATGCCGTGGTAACGCAGGCCGCCTGCATGGTTGGCTGCGGGAATAAAGGCAGAGCCCAGTGTGTACATCTTCTGCAGGGGGCAAACCATGCCGGTATCACAATAGTCATAGACATACTTGCCTCTTGTGAAGCTGGGGCAGGAGGAAGGCTCAACTGCAATGATCCGGTAATCCGCCTCACCCCGGAGCTTTTCACCCATGAAGGGTGCGATGAGGCCGCCCAGGTTGGAGCCGCCACCGGCACAGCCGATGATAATGTCCGCCTTGACGCCGTACTTGTCCAGGGCTGTCTTTGTCTCCAGGCCGATGACGCTCTGATGGAGCATGACCTGGTTCATTACGCTGCCCAAAACATAACGGTAGCCCGGGGTCTTGGATGCCACCTCCACTGCTTCGGAAATGGCGCAGCCCAAGCTTCCGGAGGTTCCGGGATGAGCCTGCAGGATCTTTCTTCCCACCTCGGTGTCCATGGAAGGAGAGGGGGTGACAGAGGCACCGTAGGTGCGCATGACCTCTCTGCGGAAGGGCTTCTGCTCATAGGAGCACTTGACCATATAGACCTTACACTCCAGACCCAGGTAGGAGCATGCCATGGAAAGGGCAGTTCCCCACTGTCCGGCGCCGGTCTCGGTGGTCACACCGGTCAGACCCTGCTCCTTGGCATAATATGCCTGGGCAATGGCAGAGTTCAGCTTATGAGAACCGGAGGTATTGTTGCCTTCAAATTTATAATAGATCTTTGCCGGGGTCTGCAGCTTTTCCTCCAGGCAGTATGCCCGGATCAGCGGTGCCGGACGGTACATCTTGTAAAAGTCCCGGATCTGGGTGGGGATCTGGAAATATGCGGTGGTGTCATCCAGCTCCTGGCGCACCAGCTCCTTGCAGAACACCGCCTCCAGTGCCTGGGCTGTCATGGGTTCATGGGTCTCAGGGTCCAGCAGGGGTGCCGGCTTGTTCTTCATATCTGCACGGAGGTTATACCATGCTTTGGGCAGCTCCTCTTCGCTCAGATAGATCTTGTAAGGGATTTTTTGTTCAGACATCGTGATTTCTCCTTTCTTGGCGGGAGGATGGGAAATAAAAAAACCCATCCCATAGCAAATACCTTTGCTGGGACAGGAAGAACTATCCTGCGGTGCCACCCGGCTTGACGCATTGCGTCCACTTTGCGCGTACAAACATACGCTGACCTTTGGTAACGGAGCGTCGGCTCCGGCGCACATACTCGAACCCTTTCTGATTGCCCTCGGAAGTCCATTCCGCCTCAGCGTCTGACTGTGATCCCACCATCCACAGCTCTCTTGGCAAACGGGGTGAAGCGTACTCACTCTTCCTCAACGGTTTGCTTCATTATATGCATAAAGCGAAAAAATGTCAAGAAAAAATCGGTCTGCCCATTTTTTATCTGCAAATTCCCCCAAAAAACAAGCTTCCTTTTCCGGTATTTTGGTTTGATCGCAACTTTTCCTTGCTTTCAGTTCAAAATGCAAGTATACTTATCATGTAAGACTTTAACAAGAAATGGGGTACCGGCATTGAAGAAAAAACTTTTTCTGTTTTTGGCAGTTGTTTCTCTCATTGTGGCAATTTCTGCCTTCGCAGTTCATGCTGCGGATGCGGAATTTACCGCCTACTGTGATCACTGCCAGCAGCAAGTCACCTGGACCAACCTTGCATCAAACACCACCAAAATGACCGAAGGCCATTACTATCTCAAGGCCTCACGGATCATGACCAACCAGACCATCAGCACCGGCAAGTCCGTGTGTCTGAATCTGAACGGCATGTCCTATACCGCCAACAAGCCCATTACCGTGGAAAGCGGTGCCTCCCTGTACATTCAGGGTGCAAAGGGCTCTGTTGTTGCCCGGGGCAACGGCACCCGGGAATTCGGCGGCTTTGTGGATCTGAAAAGCGGCGGTTCTCTGTACCTCAAGGATGTTCCTATTACTTATGAATTCTGGACAAACAGAGATACCGCAAAGGGCGGCATTCTTTCCGTCGCCGGTGATGCCATTTTGGAAAACTGTACCGTTTCCGGCGGCCGCGCCACAGAAAAGGGCGGCAATATCTATGTTGCCTCCACCGGCACGCTGAAGCTCATCGGCGGCAGTGTTTCCGGCGGCAGCATCGGCCAGCCTGCACAGAGCAATGATGTGGATGATACGACCCATGCCTCCCGCTGCATTTACAACGACGGCAAGATCATCCTTTCCAGCAGCGCTTCGGCAGAGCTTCTGCGCCTGGGCGCAGCTGCCACCCTGGATATCGAGGGCGCTTACACCGGCACCACCGCTTTGCATCTGGACGGCAACACCACCGGCGGCACCGTCATCGGCACATTGGCCCAGGGTGCATCCATCACCGGTGCAAAGCTCTCCGTCAGCAATATCAATGTGACTGTTGACACCGACGGACAGAATCTGGTGCTGAAAACCGGTCTTGCCAACGATAACGACGACCTCCATCAGGAAGGCTTCCAGGCCTACTGCGAATACTGCCAGAAGGAAGCCACCTGGACCCATCTGAAGGCAGCCACCCAGATCATGACCGACGGTCACTATTACCTGGAAAACAACCTGACCTCCACCGGCCATGTGGTAAACAGCGGCAAGACGGTATGTCTGAACCTCAACGACGCCGTCTACACCGCCAACAAGCCCATCAGTGTGGCAAGCGGCGGCGTACTGCACATTCAGGGCGGTGAGATCAGCTCCCGCGGCAACACCGTCAGCGGTGTGGTCTACGGTGCGATCCGTGTGCTCTCCGGCGGCACAGTATCTTTGAAGGATGTGGACTTTACCTGGGATACCGTCAACGGCCGCAACGTTGTCAATGGCGGTTATATGTATGTTTCCGGCAACGCAACTGCCGAAAATTGTACCTTTACCAATGGCCGCGCCACAGAAAAGGGCGGTAATCTCTATGTCACAGCCACCGGTGTGCTGACCTTGAAGGACTGCTCCGTTGTCGGCGGCACCATCGCAGACAGCACCACCGATCCCGCCCGTTGCCTCTATGCCGACGGAAAAGTCGTTCTCCAGGGCAACACCTCTGTTGAAATGATGAATATCGGCGCTGCTGCGGCCCTTGCGGACAGCCTGACCATCGACGGCACTTACACCGGCCGTGCGGATCTGTACATCGACCAGGCTATGACCGAGGGCACTGACATAGGCGACCTGACAAACAGCGGTGACATTTCCGGCGCACAGCTTACCATCGTGAACGCAGAGCTGGAAGTGGGTACAGCCGGCACCAACCTGGTTACCAAGCTGCCCCCTGCCGCCATTGTAAACGGTGTGCGTTATGACGAGCTGGCAGATGCACTGGCAGCAGCCGGGGAATATCCCCTGGTGCTCAACCGCAGCACAGAAGCGCTCACCGTTTCCAAGGACCTGGTCATTGACCTCAACGGCTGCAGCATCGATCAGCTCACCGTAGAAGGCAATGCCAAGGTTTCCGTCAAGGACAGCCAGACCGCTGATTTCAACATCGACGACGGTGTCTACGGCAAGGTCGCCACGGTCACCGGCACCGTTCACGGCTATTCCGGTGCAGAAGGCAAGTATATGACCATTGCCGAGGCCGACGGTCTTTCCTTCCACGCCTACCGCATGGATGTCACTGCTGTAACGCTCCGGCCCGACGGTGCTTCCGTATACTTTAACAGTGAATTCCTGGGCGACAGCAAGGTGAAGGAAAAAGTCTCCACCTTCGGTGTGGCGCTGCGTGTATGCGAAGCCCCTGACGCAGCCGCTGTGGAGCAAAACATCAACTGCACCGTATTCTCCGCCGACAAGTTTAACGGCGGCGCGGATATCACCAGCTCTCTGGTCACCGGCATCCTCAAGTCCACCAACAGCCAGGGTGACAACAACCGAAATGCCGCCATGCCCATCTTCGGTCTTCCCTATATCAAGCTGACCGACGGCACGATCCTCACCGGTGATGTAAAGCAAAGCAGCCTTTCCACGATCCTCGACGAGGTAAGCAGCATCTGGGAAAGCCTTGACTACAAGCAGCAGGATGCCGTCATGGATATGTATGAGGAATACGCATACATCATGGCACAGTGGGAGCTTCCCGTCATTTCCAACGCAGTGATCGACCGGGAGGAGAACACCATCCGCATCCTCACCATCGGCAACAGCCATGGCAACGATGTCAACTGGCAGCTGCGCTATGTGTTCCAGCAGCAGGATCCCAGCCGCCGTGTGGTGGTAGGCTTCCTGTACCATTCCGGTTGTTCCATTGCCAGCCATGTGCGCTACGCCACAAACAACAGCAAGGAATACACCTACTATAAAAACGAATACGGCACCATGGAGTCCAAGGCAGAGGCCACCATGCTGGACGGCCTGCAGGATGAGCCCTGGGATATCGTGCTGCTGCAGGAAATGAATAAGCCTGCAGGCAAGGAAGCTTCCTTCCAGAACGACAACATCGATACCCTCATCGATTATGTCAAGGCCAACACCTCCTCCGATCCCAAGATCGGCTGGCATATGGTGTGGACCAATCCGGTAACGCAGCATTACTGGGATGAGAGCACCCGTCCTACCCTGCTGCCCAGCGGCTGGGTAGAGGACTATACCAATGATTACAACCTGGATCAGATGTATATGTACCGGTGCATGACAAGCAATGTTGCCAAGTATGTGGTGACCAACCCCCGCATTGATCCCAACTATGTGATGGCCTCCGGCACTGCGATCCAGTACGCCAATAACGTTCTGGGCTTTACCGACCAGGAGCTGTACCGGGATTACACCCATGTTTCCGACTTTGGACGGCTGATGTCCGCCTATCTGTGGTACTGCAAGCTTACCGGTGAGACCTTCGATTCCATCGATGACATCCAGGTGGATGCCGTGCCCAAGGAGCTGCGTCAGAAGCGGTTCCAGAAAGAAGATCTGATCGTCACCGACGCGCTGAAGGAGGCTATTTTGGAAGCTGTGAATCATACTTTGGAAAATCCCCTGTCCGTACCCGAGGTCATGGCCAAGGAGGATCCTGCCACTGACAACGAGCTGAATGTGCTGATGATCGGCAACAGCTTCTGCTACTACTACCCCGACGAGCTGGTGGAAATGGCAAAGGCTGCCGGCAAGCAGCTGCGGATCTGCAATGTTTACTACTCCGGCTGCTCCATCCAGCAGCACTACAACTGGTACAAGCGGGGCGATGCCAATTACACCTTCTTTGTCCGGGACACCGACGGCACCTCCACCAAAGTAAACGATGTGACCCTGGAATACTGCCTTGCCCAGGGCAACTGGGATGTGATCTCCCTGCAGTCGGCCAAGGGTGCCTCCGGTCTTACCGCTGCGCAGCGGCTGGCGGAAAACGAGCTTTGGCTGGATACCCTGTTCGGACTTCTGCGCACCCGGTTCCCCAAAGCCCAGCTGGCATGGCATCATACCTGGGCCTATGCGGTGGGCACCGCCTCCAACGGCACTGTGACCACCCTGGAGAAGCAGCAAGCCAATACTGTATTCAACCGGGAGCTGGCGCTTCTGATCTGCGAAAAGTATGACCTGGATCGGATCAACACCGGTGAGGCATGGGCCATCATCCGCAACAGCGGCTACGATAACCTCTGCGCCCGTCTGGGCAAGAAGGTAGATCCCGCACCCATGGATTCCGGTGACAACTACCACGACGGTGACATCGGCGGCGGACAGTATCTCAATGCCTGCGTTTGGTATGAGTACCTGTTCGGTCTGGATGTCCGGGAGAACACCTTCGTTCCCACCTACGACCGTCCCGGCACCAGCGGTGTCGGCACACTGAACAAAAACGGCACCGGTGAATACAAGGTGCTCACCGACCTGGCTGCCCTCCGGGAAGCTGCCCATGCAGCCTTTGCAGCCGTCAACCAGGCGAATCCTGCAGAATAACCTACCCCATCAAAAGGGGCTGTAAAAAAAGTCCCTAAAAAGAGCAGGCTGCGCCGGAAGGTGCAGCCTGCAAAATAATTATAAGGAAACGGCTGGTTCCAGTAGAAGAACCAGCCGTTTTGTAGTATCATATAGTTACCACACAAATGAAAACTACAGATATGAATTATACACCAATCCAACTGAAATTACCAGTGGATATGGAAAGAATTATCAAAATAAATGATCCGGTATATTCTTTCAGCGAGGTAATGGCCCATATCGACCTAAACAAATATTTCGTGGAGAAGGAACACGAAACAGGTCGCCCCAGATATGACCGTGAAAAGCTGTTAAAGATTGTACTGTTTGCCTTCATGGAGTTTGGCTACTGCTCTCTGCGGTTCATCGAGAAACTGTGCCACACGGATATCCGTTTTATCTGGATCCTGGATGAGGACAAGGTACCCAGCCATGCAAAAATAGGTGATTTCATCAAGGACGAATTATCCACCAGTCTGGATGAAATTTTCAATGATATTAACCATTATATGTTTGGTCAGCTAAATGTGGATCTGAATCATGCCTACATTGACGGGACCAAGATCGAGGCCAATGCCAACAAATACACCTGGGTCTGGAAGAAAAGCTGCATCAAGAGCCGGAACAACGTATTTGGAAAGCTGTCTGCTTTATTGGAAGATATCAATGCTTACATGGCACTTTATCAGAGAGCTGTATTTGAAGTACGGCAGGAGTATGCCGTAGAGTATGTAGAGTACATTCTAGGCACCTTTTTGAATGCAGCAGATATGACTGTGGAAGATTTTGTCCATGGTAAGGGCAAGCACAAGACGGCGATCCAGCGGCTGTATGAAAAGGTCTACGACTGCTTTAAGAAGCTGAAAAGCTATGCCCAGAAGATTGAGATTTGTGGTGAGGACAGAAACAGTTATTCCAAGACTGACAACGATGCCACTTTCATGCGTTTTAAGAAAGACCATATGAAAAATGACCAGCTGCTGCCTGGATATAATCTGCAGATGGTGGTCTGTGACGAGTTCATTGCGCAGTACGGTGTTTATGCTTACGCGTCAGACACGGACTGCTTCCAGCCGCTCATGGAGAGCTTTCATAAGCGATACGGATTTTATCCACAGTATCCTGTAGCGGATGCCGGTTACGGAAGCTACAACAACTATCTGTACTGCCAGCAGCACGGCATGGAAAAGTACATGAAGTTTACCATGTATGAAAAGGAAACCAAAGAAAGCAAATACCGGGACAATCCTTACCGAGCCTGCAACTTTGCCATAGACCACGAGGGATATATGGTCTGTCCCAATGGGAAGCGTTTCTATTTTCTCAGGACAGTACCGGTAAAAGGAAATAAATTCGGAAGAACGGAAGAACACTACCAATGTGAGGATTGTACCGGTTGTCCGTACAGGGAGAAATGCCACAAAAGTGCAAAGAACCGAATTGTTCACATCAACGAGGAACTTACAAAATTCCACAGCGAGGTGCTGAGCAATCTGAACTGTGTCCACGGAGCACTACTGAGAATGAACCGAAGCATCCAGGCAGAAGGAACCTTTGGCGGCATTAAGTGGAATAAAGGGTACAAGCGGTTGCGCAGAAGAGGCATAGAAGGTGTAATTCTGGAGTTAGGGCTGATATCCTGCGGTTTTAACCTATACAAATACCATCTAAAGAGGATGTCCATGCAAAAAGCAGCCTGATTCCGTCTGCAAAAGATTCCCAAGAAATTGCAAAATTCCTTGGGGGTGTGGTTGATATACCCTTTTTGCACACAAAAAGTATTCCACAAGCTAAATGCACCGTAAAAGTCAACGGAGGATCCCTATCCTGGAATCCTCCGTTTTTCTCGGGCTGTTATTTTACAGCCCCTTTTTTCCTCCACAGCCGCGCCCGGTTTGTTTTATACGCCGCACCCCTGTAGGGGAGGGTCTCTGTGCCCTCCCGCTGCCGCACCGATTATACCAACCGGGTGTGTTTATGCCGCCGGGTAACGGGAGGGGATGGAATCCCTTCCCTACAGTGGGTATTCGATGGCGCATCTATGTAGGGGAGGGCCTCTGTGCCCTCCCGCCTTTCGAAAACCGGATAAACGCGGAGATCCCGGCATAATAAGAACAACAAAAGGAGGCAATCTTATGGAACTGATCAAAAATTTTTTGGCGGCAGCAGGAGACTTTTGCCTGCATAAGGCGCTGCCCGGGGTGATCCTGCTGGTCATTGGCATTTTGGTGATCCGTCTGATTTTGCATATCGTGAAGTTGGCCCTGGAGCGATCCCCATTGGAAAAGGCTGCCCAGGGACTCATCAAATCGGTCCTGCGAATCGCGCTGTATGTGCTGCTGGGGCTGATCGTAGCCTCTGCCTTGGGAATCGATGTTACCGGCATCGTGGCCCTGGCCAGTGTGCTGACCCTGGCGGTCTCGCTGTCTGTCCAGAATGCCCTGACAAATATCATTGGCGGCTTTACGATCCTTTATACCAAGCCCTTTTCTCTGGGCGAGTTTGTGGAGATCGCAGGACAGTCCGGCACGGTCTGCGGTATTGGCCTTACCTATACCAAGCTGACCACAGCGGACAATAAAGTGGTATCCATTCCCAACAGCGCTGTGGTGGCGGCACAGATCGTCAACTATTCCGTAGCCGGTACCCGACGGGTGGATATTGCGGTTTCCGCAGCCTACACCTGCCCGGTGGAGCAGGTGCTGGAGGCGTTGCTGGAAGCCGGCAAGGTGCCCACGGCACTGGACACACCTGCACCCTTTGCCGCGGTGAAGGGCTATGGGGAAAGCGCCATCGAGTATACCCTGCAGATCTGGTGCGAAGGCGCGGACTATTGGAAGACCACCTTCACAGCAAACCAAAACATCAAAGCGGTTTTTGACCGTCGGGGGATCCAAATGACCTATCCCCATTTGAATGTGCATATTGAAAAATAAACTTTGGGAATAGTTTGTCCAAAACCGGGCAAACTGTCACCGGACAGAAAAAAGCAGCCGGGTGAAGTGACGACAGAAACCCACTGCCCTGAATTCTGTCAAGTGTATCGCCGGCAGGATGCGAAAAAGGCAGATGGGGAACAGGAAGATCTGACGGGATCTGAAAAGGAACTGTCTGCCGATACATACTCCCGGAAGGCCGAATATTGTTCAAAAAAAGCCGACAGTTCAAGTGTGAATTGAACTGTCGGCTTTTTTATACCTTAAACTGATTAAAGTAGTCATACAGGGGGATCAGCTTGGTGAGAAAATCTGCTGCCCGCAGGCCCAGCTCCGGACCAAACATCTCCGGGCCCACCGGTTCGTCCACCACGCAGCTGATATTGCCCCGCCAGGCATAGAAGGGCGCAAGCTCCCCTGAGGGGGCTTCCTTGGGGCGCTTGTACAGGTCTGCGGTCACAGGAAGACCGGTGGCCTTTTCCGTGTCGGAAATGAGCTTCAGAAAAGCATCCGGGTGGGCAGCCCAGTGCTTTCGCATGGACTCCAGCGTATAGGTCCGGGGACGCCACAGGCAGAAGCCGTAGCTGACACCCTCCGGGCGGATCTCAAAGTACAGGCAGGGATTCTCAGCCCACCATGCCACATCCTGGCGGATGCAGATCCACAGGCTTTCCTTGTAGGGAAGGGGGTGGTGCAGCCGTGCGTCCCGATAGATCCGGCTGACCTTCAGAAGATTTCCCGGCTTGTCTAAAAACGGCTGGAACAGGTCCTTGCCAAGGGCTTTCATGGGCTCATATAGATGGTTTACATAATCTTTCTTGTGTTCCAAAAACCATTCCCGGTTGTTATTCATGCGAATGCCCCAAAGGAAATCAACGGTTTCCGGAGAAAAACCTTCAAACATGGTGTTTACCTTCTTTCTAGGATCAGGATACGGCGGTGTCGTTTTTTTATTCGGCCAACCCCACGATGACATGCTGCTCATTGAACAGAGGCTTCACTGTAGTCTGCTGCAGCACCTGATGGGCAACTTCCTCGTTAAGCGCCAGGAACACCCGGATCTTGCTGCCATCTACCAGGACCAGTCGATAGAACCCGTTTTGCACCGGGGTGCAGGCGGTGAGATCTCCCGGAGTGGTGTTGATGTATTCCCCGTCGGTATAGGGCTCGAAGGCGGCTCTGATGTAGCCCTCTGCCTCCACGGCATGCTCTGCCAGCTTTTCACCGAGTATGATGTAATTCTCTGCAATTGCCGCTTCCTCCGGGATCTGAGAGTTGTTGTTAACATTGCCGGAGCCGCTGAGGAAGAAAAGGCTTTCACAATCCAGTGCTGCTTCCACCCGGTCGCGCAAAACGCCTACATAATTGCTGGTTGCGGTGGTGTAAGAGTTGGGTGAGCTTCCCTTGGGATGGCCCTGCCAGTTGATCATCCACCCTCCCGGGTGAACTTTACCAGCTGCATCAGGTTATCTGCGATGCCGTAATGGCCGATGAGGTCCGCCTTGCTCTTCGGTACCGCCGCAGCCAAACAGCGGCAAAACAAGCATCATACACAGCAGTAAGCACAGGAATCGTTTCACAAGAGAACCTCCTAGTTTATACAGTCATATCAAAATGATAGCATTTGTGAAAAATCTTGTCTATACAGCCCTTCAAATTCCGGGGGCTCCGGTCTGTGCGTCGGGGATATCCAGCACATAGCGCTCACAGACATTTATGACCTGTGTGCCGTGGTATTCCCGCACCCGGGTCTGATCCTTGCCGTAGTTCAGATGCACATGGCCGTGGAGCAGATATTTGGGCTGGTATTTGTCAATGAGCTTCAAAAATGCTTCAAAGCCCCGGTGGGCAGGATCGCTGTCATCCCCCACACCAAAGGGGGGCGCATGGGTGACCACGATGTCCACACCCTTATGCCACCACAGCTTCCATTTGAGCTTGCGGATCCGTTTGCGCATCTGCGCTTCAGAGTACTGGTGCGCACCCGGGCGGTAACGGTAGCAGCCCCCCAGCCCCAGGATCCGCAGCCCCCGGTATACGATCAGCTGATCCTCAATGCAGTCGCAGCCCTCGGGAGGGGTACGCTCGTAACCGGTGTCGTGGTTGCCGTGGACATACAACACCGGCACCCGGGCCATGGTCACGATAAAGGATAGATAGCTGGCCTTTAAATCTCCGCAGGAAATGATCAGGTCATAGTCCTTCAGCTTTCCCGGGGTGTAATAATCATACAGCGCAGGGCATTCCTGGTCGCTTAAAGCGAGGATCTTCATATAGAGCCCTCCTTTTCCATGGGGATCTCATCCCGGTAGATGCCCAGCTCCCGTACCATGGCTTTGGAGTAGGGGAGCAGAGTGTCGAAAGCGGGGATCGTGCCCTCCACATTTTCGCACAGCCAATCCATGTGCAGCAATTCTTCCGGGGTCAGTGCGCGGGAACCGTCGTTGATCACCCTGCCGTCCTGGGCTACGATCCTGCGGCGGAAGGGGTCGATGGTTCCGCTTTGCAGCCCTGTCCGCAGGATATCCGCCAGGTGATGCAAACCGGCAGGCAGCTTGTCGGACAAAGTCACATCAATGACTCCGCTGTCCATGCCCCACCAGTAATTGACGGCCTTGGCAGCGTCTGTGCCCTGATCCCAGCTGCCGCTGAGAATGGACTCCACAACATGCTCGTAGAACTTTCCCCACATCCAGCAGGGAGAGCCCAGGTGCAAAAGGCTTCCGTCAGCTTCCACTATATAAGTGCCGTAGCTGCCGTATTCCAGATGCAGCTGCCCGGGGGTAGGCACATCCCGGTTGGAGATCACCTGGATACCGGATTTTACAAAATCCCCCACAGGATCACCGGGCTGGCAGGACCAGCGCAGGGAGATCTTTGCCCGGGGGTTGGTCAGCTGTGCGCCCAGGGCGAAGGCATTGATGGATGCCGGCACACCGAAAATGGGGTAAGATCCGATATAACCGATGGTGTTGTTGTCGGACATGGCGCCGGCAATGGCACCGGTAATGAACTTGCCTTCGAAGACCCGGCTGTAGTAGGTGCGGATGCTGGAGTAGGGCGCTGCCACGGAGCAGTTGAGGAAACGCACCTTGGGGTATTTCAGGGCGGCCTTCAGGGTAGGGCGGCTTAACTGAGGTGTGGTGGTAAAGACCACGTTTGCACCGGCAGCCACAGCCCGGTCCAGGATCTTATCTGCCTGCTCCGGGGTGTCCGCGTGAAAATAACTGCGGACGGTCACTTTATCCCGCAAGGCTACCTTCAGATGCTGTGCACCCTCCTCGTGACCTGCGATCCAGGGACTGGTTTGCAGATCGCGCTGATGGACAAAGGCCACATGCAGATAATCAGGAGTGGTGGGCAGCAGCATGCTCAAAAGATTGGTGCGGTTCTCACCGGCAGGCTCAGTGGCTACCTGTACCGGCTCTTCCTGGGCAATGGTGACCATGTCGTCCCACAGCCCGGTCATAGCCTTCTTCAGCTCTGCGGAGGACAGCGCGCCCAGATCCCGGAAGGGATAGACCCGCAGCCACAGCAGCAGCGCTTCCTCCGGCAGAAGGTCCAGGGAGTCTCCCTTGCAGGCGGAAAAGGCATCCTTAAAGTACTGGTAATAGGCCCGGAAGGTCTTTTGCTCCCGCTCGGTCCATTTTTCTCCGGGGGATTTTCCCAGGTGTGCCAGAAGCTTTGCGTACTCTCCGCTCTGGCGGAAGCGCACATCGTAGATCCCGGCAGCTTCGTAAAATTCCAAGAATTCGTAGTAGGTTTTGATTTCCGGCCGGTCTGAGGGCTTGGGCAGCAGACGGGTGACATATCCGGGTATCCGGGGCGCACCGAACCAGCGCAGGACGCTGACCCGCTTGTTGCCCTCCTGAATGTAGAATTTGCCCAGATATTCGTAGCAGACAATGGGCTCCCGAATGCCTTCTTCAGACAGGTGGGCATCACACAGTGCCATCCACTTGTGGGCAAATTCGCTTTCCGGGGACAGAAGGGGCAGAAAGTCCGGGGTAAAAGCGCTGACTCTGCCGGCGGTCTTTGTGCCCACGATCAGCTCTGCGGGGATCTCCACAAGACCAATATTTGCGGTGGAGTCCACATCGGATTCGGTGATCAGCTCCTCCAGAACTGCGGGATAGAGGGGCAGCGCCCTGGCAGTTCGCTCTTTTTGTTCCTTTTGTCCGGCCCGCAGCGCCCGCAGGTATTCTTCCTTTGCTTCCAGAAAATTCACAGAAAATCACATCCTTTTCTATATCATACTGTTTTTGGGGTGCAATTGCAAGAAGATTCCCCATACAGCTGCTGTAAACGGCGTTTGACATTTGTTGATGATGTTGTATAATGGATCTGTAAAAATAAAGGTAAGGAGCGGTTCGCTATGTTCTATCGTATGAAAGTTGCAGGTCTGGAGCGGGATCTGCCTATTTGTAAGGTTACGGATCAGCTGTACATTGCCGGCTTTGTTATTTTTGGTGATCAGGAACTGACAGTGGCCTGCGCCCGGGAGCTGCTGAAGGTAGCACCGGAGTACGACTATATCATCACAGCTGAGGCAAAGGGCATTCCCCTGGCCCATGAGATGGCACGGCAGACCAATGCATCCAAGTACTTTTTGGCGCGTAAGGGTCCCAAGCTGTACATGACCGGTGTGTTTGAGTCGGTTGTCAAGTCCATTACCACTGCCAAGGAGCAGAAGCTGTACCTGGATACAGCGGACGCGGAGCTCATGAAGGGCAAGCGGATCCTGATCGTGGACGATGTGATCTCCACCGGCGAGAGCCTCTCCGCCCTGGAAGCCTTGGTAGAAAAGGCAGGCGGTATCATCGTGGGCCGCATGGCAGTTTTGGCTGAGGGAGATGCGCAGGACCGGGAGGATATTATCTACCTGGAAAAACTGCCGCTGTTCCATCCGGACGGAAGCTTGATGGAGTGATTTTTGGTGAAAAAGCGTCGGAATGCATGTGCGTTCCGACGCTTTTTGGCTGCCTATCCGGGTGGCGGGTTTTTTATGCGGATAGGTTTACATCCATGGGATTTTTTGCTATAATCGAAAATAGAAAAGTATGCAAACCCGGGAGATTTGGAGATGAACGCAATGGGGTATGCCAATAGCTATGTAAAGATCGACCTGGATGCGATCTATCATAATTTTAAAGCGGTCAGTGCCCGTGCCGGTGTGCCGGTGATGGCGGTGGTGAAGGCCAATGCTTACGGACACGGTGCGCTGCAGGTGGCGAAGCTTTTGGAGGAGGAATGTGCTTTTTTGTGCGTCTCCTCTGTGGCAGAGGCCCTGGAACTGCGCAAAGGCGGCATCAAAAAGCCGATCCTGCTGCTGGGTCCTGCTGACCCGGAAAACTTTGATGCCGTTGTGCGGGAGGATATTCGTCCTGCTATCTGTTCCTATGAGGATGCCCTGGTGCTTTCCCGGCAGGCGGTTGCACAGAATAAAACCGCTGCCTTCCACTTTGCGGTGGATACCGGCATGAGCCGTGTGGGCTTTCAGGCAACCGCGGAGGCAGCGGACCTGTGTGCGAAGATCGCAGGGTTGCCGGGACTGTATGCAGAGGGGCTTTTCAGCCACTTTGCCACTGCAGATGAGACAGATCTTTCCCGAACCCATGCCCAGGCGCAGCGCTTTGAGGACTTTGATGCCATGCTGAAACAGCGGGGGGTGCAGATCCCTGTGCGGCATTTGGACAACTCTGCAGGCATCATGAATTTCGGCTGCCACTATGACATGGTGCGGGCCGGTATCGTACTGTACGGCCTGTACCCCAGCAGCCAGGTAGATCCCGGCCTTTTGCAGCTGCAGCCGGCCATGAGTTGGCACAGCCGTGTCAGCCATGTAAAGACCCTGGAGCCGGGCAGAGAGATCAGCTATGGCGGAACTTACCAGGTGCAGAAGCCTATGCGGGTCGCCACGGTTCCGGTGGGCTACGCAGATGGCTACCGCCGCAGCCTTTCCAACCGGTTCTATGTGCTGATCCGGGGAAAACGCGCCCCTATTTTGGGCAGAGTTTGCATGGACCAGTTTGTGGTGGATGTGACGGAGATTGCCGATGTAAAGCAGGGAGAGCCGGTGGTGCTTATGGGCACAGACGGGCAGCAGACCATCTCTGCAGAGACCATTGCCCAGGCAGCATCCAGCTTCAACTATGAGCAGGTCTGTGATGTGGGCTACCGGGTAAGCCGTGTTTACTTCCGCCAGGGGCAGGAAGTGGGTAGCGTGAATTATTTACTGGATAAATAAGCGTTTTCCCAGGTTGGAAAATGTTGGAATCGGCTATACTGAAAACGAAAACGAGGGAGGCGCAAAATGGAAAATGCAGAATCTTTGATCGTAAGTAAGGCGCAGAGGATCCTGGCGCAGGTGCGCAAAGCGGTGGTGGGCAAGGATACGGTGCTGCTGTGGGCATTGGCTACGATCCTGGCCAAAGGTCATATTCTTTTGGAGGACATCCCGGGCGTGGGTAAGACCACCATGGCTGTGGCATTCTCCAAGGCGCTGGGCTTGGGCTATAACCGGGTGCAGTTCACACCGGATGTGCTGCCCTCTGATGTCACAGGCTTCAGTGTTTTGAATCAGACCACCGGTGCTTTGGAGTACAAGCCCGGTGCGGTGCTTTGCAATTTGTTTTTGGCGGATGAGTTGAACCGGGCGACCTCCCGGACCCAGTCTGCCCTTTTGGAAGCCATGGAAGAAGGACAGGTGACGGTGGACGGCATCAGCCACCCGCTGCCCCAGCCCTTTATTGTCATTGCGACTCAGAACCCTGCCGGGGCAGCCGGTACACAGCTGCTGCCGGACAGCCAGATCGACCGGTTTAGTGTGCGGCTGAGCCTGGGCTATCCGGAGCCTAAGGACGAGATTGCCATGCTGCTGCAGCGTCAGGGTCGTGACCCGCTGCAGGAGGTGGAGAGGGTCTGCTCTGCTGCGGAGCTTGCCCAGATGCAGGACCTGGTTGCCAAGACCCATGTGTCTGAGGAAATTGCCGGTTATGTTGTGGCTTTGATCGATGCCACCCGGCGCAGTGAGCTGCTGTCCAGAGGCGGCAGCCCCCGTGCGACATTGGCGGTGGTATCCATGGCCAAGGCGGTGGCCTGCCTGCGGGGCAGGGACTATGTGGTTCCCAGAGATGTACAGGAGGTCCTCTCCTACACCCTGGCCCACCGGCTGCAGGTTTCTGCACAGGCAGAAAGCCAACAGATGTCTGCCGCTCAAGTCCTGCAGGAAGTGCTGAAAAAGGTCCACGCGCCAAAGATCCGCTGATATGTGGGGGCGGCGCTTGGTCTACCTGGCTGCGTTGGTGTTCAGCCTGGTGTTTTTTGGATTTTATAAGGAATGGTTTTCCTGTATTGCGTTGTTGGCAGTGATCTTTTTGCCGGTGTTGTCACTTTTGATGAGCCTTCCCGCCATGCTGACGGTGAAGGCTGATCTGCGTTGCCCTGTAAAAAGCACGGTGGACATGCCTGTGCGGCTGTCTTTGCAGCTGAAGTGCCCGCTGCCCACCCCTCCGGTGCGGTGCATTCTGCGTATTGTCAACGACCTGACCGGTGAGCGGTACTTGGGAAAGCCCGGTGAGCGGCTGCCCACTGAGCATTGCGGCAGGATCACCGTGTCCTATCCTGAAATGTATGTATATGATTATTTGGGCTTGTTCCGCCGCCGTTTAAAGCGGGAGGAGACCTGTACGGTGTATATTATGCCCAAGCCCGTGGCGGCAGCCCGGCTTCCCAAGCCCGGTGGAAAAGCCATGAACCTGTGGCGTCCGAAGCCCGGCGGCGGTTTTTCGGAGCTGCACGATCTGCGCCTTTACCGGTCGGGAGATGACCTGCGGCAGATCCACTGGAAAATGTCTGCCAAGGTGGGCAAGCTGATCTACCGTGAGCCCCTGGAGCCTGTGCAAAAGGGTTGCCTGCTGACGGTGAGCCTGTCCGGGGACCCTCAGACGCTGAACACAAAGCTGGGGCAGCTGCTGTGGACCAGCCATGCCCTGCTGGAGCAGCAGATGGAGCATGAGGTGCAGTGCCTGACAGGAAAGGGGATCCTGACCTTTGAAGTGGGAAGTGAACAGGACCTGGAAGCCTGCCTGCAGACACTGCTGGGGGCTCAGCTGACCCAATCGGACAGCAAGCCGGAAAACCAGGCTCTGTGGCAGCAGCATATCGGAGGTGGCGCCCATGAAGCTTGAGAAAGCCATTTCCTTTGTTTGGAGCTGCCTTTTGGCATTTATTTTGAGTATTTCAGCAGCCTGCTGCATGGCAACGGCATTCCGGATGGAGGTTTCTGTTTGGAATTTGATGCTGTGGTGTGCTGCGGCATCGGTATTTTGCAGCATTTGCTACACGCTGCCCCTGGGGCCGGTGCCCCTGGCGGCAAGTGCGCTGATCGGTGGTTTTTTGTGGCGCAACGGAGACCTGGGTGAGGCACTGGAATCGATTTTTTACCGCCTTTCCCGCCAGTATGACATGGCCTACGGATGGGGCATCCTCCGCTGGAGCATGCGTACAGCAGATGAAATGGAGCTTACCCTGCAGCTGGGGATCTGCATACTGGCCATCCTGGTAGCTATGGCGGTTTCCTGGGCGGTTTGCCGGCAGAAGCCGGTTTGGCCGGGACTTTTGTTGAGCATTGCCATGCTGGCTTCCTGCCTGGTGGTGACGGACACTGTGCCGTCCCTTGCCTGGTTGGTTCTTTTGATGTTTGGTGTGATCATGCTGATGCTGACCCACTCGGTTCGGCGGCAGGATGCCGCCCAGGGCAATAAGCTCAGTGCCATGGCAGTGATCCCGGTGGCGCTGGCATTGCTGCTTTTGTTTGGCTTGGTGCCCCAAAAGACCTATAACGGTCAAAAGACTGCAAAAGCCATGGTGGATGCGATCCTGCATACCGAACTGGTGGAGAACCTCTTCGGCAGATTCGTAGAGACGGGAACCACCGGTTCCAGTGTGGACGGCGGCATCGTGCAGCTGGATGCGGTGGGTGTGCGCCTGAGCTCCCAGGCGGAGGTGATGAAGGTCAATTCCACCTATACACAAAAGCTCTACCTGCGGGGCAGGGCGCTGGATACCTACGACGGAAAAACCTGGACCGACAGCAAACAGGGCACAGCGCAGCTGACCTGGCCGGACTACCGGGAGCTGGCCTTTGGCGGTGAGGTGGTGATCTCCACCAAGTATGCCCACAGAATGATGTATTTGCCCTACTATGTCAGTACAGATCTGACCCAGATGACCCGGGGAATGGAGAATAAAAAGAAGCTGTCCCAGTATTCCTTCACCTGCGCATTGATGCCGGAGCGCAGCTTTTACACCCATGTGGCGGATGCGAATTGGGACCCCTCACGCTACACCGACTACCTGCATCTTTCCCAGGAGGCGAAGCAGTGGGCAGAACCCCTGGCGCAGCAGATCGTGGATGGGATCACCAATCCCTACCTGCAGGCCCAGGCCATCGGTGCGTATGTCCGGCAAAGCGCCCGGTATGATACCAACACCCGTCGGATGCCCTCTTCCCGGGATGACTTTGCCCAGTGGTTTTTAAATGAAAGCGAAACCGGCTATTGCGTGCATTTTGCCACTGCAGCCACGGTGCTTTTGCAGGCAGCGGGGATCCCCGCCCGGTATGTAACAGGCTACAGCATTGATGCCCAGCGGGGTTTTACGGCCATCGTCCGTGCAGAAGATGCCCATGCCTGGGCGGAATATTGGCTGCCGGGCTTTGGCTGGACGATCCTGGAGGCAACGCCTGCAGAGTCGGAGGAAGTGCCTTCTCAAGTGCCCCAGGCCACCACTGCGCCTACACAGCCCCAGGAACAGACCCTTCCCCAGCAAACGGAGCATGAGGAAACGACCCAGCAGACAATGCCGGTCCAAACTACCCCCGGGCCGAAGCCGACCCAGCCCAGGGTAAACCTGCTTCCGATCCTCTGGTGGGGGATGGGCATTGCGGGAGCTGTCGCAGCGGTGTGGCTGCAGTATAGGCTGCGCCGGAAGATGCGCGTAAGGAAGCTCCGGGAGGGCAGCACCAACGCGCAGACCATCCGGTGCTGGGCAGAGACGGTGCGCTTGACCCGGCTGCTGAAGCAGACACCGGAGGAAGGGCTCTTCGCCATCGCCCAGAAGGCAAAATTCAGCCAGCATGCGATCACCCGGGAGGAATTGGAGCAATTCCACAGCTTCTTCGCTGAAGCCCATGGAAAGCTTCGGAGAAGATCGATCCTGCATCAGGTATACTACCGGTTGGTCCTTGCGTTGTATTAACGGTTTTTGAAGTAAAATTTTTCAAACCGGAGGCCAGTTTTTGTAAAATACTGCTTGCCACCGGAAATAAATGCCTGTATAATGGTGCTATCTTTTTTAGAAAAAACGGAGGGAAACGATATGTCCGGTAATATTCGTCCTGAATCCATGGAGCGTATCACCACAAAGGCACTGGCAGATGCGTTTATTGCAGAGCAGGTAGCCGCCGTGCGTGAGCAGGTTGGGGATAAGAAAGTTCTGTTGGCCCTTAGCGGCGGCGTGGACTCTTCTGTAGTTGCAGCGCTGCTGATCAAGGCCATTGGCAAGCAGTTGGTCTGCGTCCATGTCAACCATGGCCTGATGCGCAAGGGGGAAAGCGAGGATGTGGTACGCATCTTCGGTGAAGAACTGGATGCCAATCTCATCTATATCGACGCAACAGACCGCTTCCTGGGGCTGTTGGAGGGTGTCTCTGACCCGGAGCGTAAGCGCAAAATCATCGGTGCGGAATTCATCAATGTGTTTGATGAGGAGGCTGCAAAGCTGGAGGGCATCGATTTCCTGGCTCAGGGTACGATCTATCCGGATATTCTGGAGTCCATCAAGGCAAAGGAAAGCGGCAAGCCCGTCAAGTCCCATCACAATGTGGGCGGTCTGCCTGAGGATATGAAGATGGAGCTGGTAGAGCCGGTGAAGTTGCTTTACAAGGATGAGGTCCGGGTCGTGGGTGAGGCACTGGGCCTGCCCCACGGAATGGTTTACCGTCAGCCCTTCCCCGGCCCCGGCCTGGGTGTGCGCTGCCTGGGTGCCATTACCCGGGACCGCTTGCATGCCCTTCGGGAGGCAGATGCCATTCTCCGGGAGGAGTTTGACAAGTGCGGCCTTGCGGAGAAGGTGTGGCAGTATTTCATTGCAGTGCCGGACTTTAAGAGCGTCGGCGTGCGCAATGAGCTGCGCTACGAGGGTTGGCCTGCGATCATCCGTGCGGTGAATACCACCGATGCCATGACCGCTACCATCGAGGAGATCCCCTATGCGGTCCTGCACAAGATCACCCAGCGGATCACCGCAGAGGTCGAGGGAATCAACCGCGTCCTGCTGGACCTGACGCCCAAGCCTGTAGGCACAATCGAATGGGAATGAGCCTAAGTGGCTGTGTGGTTCTTTGAATAGTTAGAAAAACACCGTATTTTGCGAGTACAACCGCAAAATGCGGTGTTTTTTGTTCTTGTTTTACACAATTCAAAAACTGTCATTTTGAATTTGACCAACTTTTGACCAACAGTTTCCCACTTATGTTTTTCTATATATACTTGCAAAGATTTATTTTAAGTGGTAATATTGTTGTGAAGATACATTTTTCTGCAAAACCCATCGGCTCATAACTTTATTTATGGAGGTGTTTTATAATGAGCAATATCTGTCATTCTATCCTGGAAAAGCTCACCTCACTCAATATAGATATCTATCATTACGAGGATCTTGTCCGCTGCTACGCTCTGGCAAAGCTCAATATAGAGCACTCCGGAAACCCTGATTACACAGATGGGATTCACTCGGCAGAATTTGACGCGGAGATTGCCCGGTATCAGCTGCTACCCCCTGATGGGAAACCCTACTATGACAGTGCCGCTTTTTTCGCACTTTGCAGTGAGCTTGTCTCGGCAGGCATGGATAAGGATTGCCAGCTGTTTTTCGAAGCCTTTGCACCCTTTCTGGTTGCAGACTGGGATCGACTTATGTCCATATTCCCCAAAGGACATCACGAAAGATTGGCCTATGTTCTTTACCTGATCCTCAAGTCCACCAAGGAATCCCTGTTGTCGTTTGTGGAGATTGACGCATCTACGATAGAAAGCTTCTATGATGCAAACAGTAAACTTTATAGTTCCCTTGAAATCACGAAAGACACTTTTGCTGGTTGTTGGCAAGCCGTGTATTACAATCATTTGCCCGAGCTAAAAGGAACTGTCAGCCCCAAGCTGGTGGATACCATTCGGTTCTACCGTCAGCACAAAGTCTCCGGTCTTAGGCTCCTTGCGAACTACTGCCAATTTAATAAGTATCGCACACAGATGGGAGATCCAATTAATCCCTGGTTGGAGTTCCAGTATGCAATCAAGGGAAAGCAGAATGCAGCAGAAGGCATCAGTATTACCGAAACAGCATTTAACCGGATTGATGGCATCAAGAACGAAAGACCCAGTGATGTGATCCGCGCAGCGCTCTACCCCTTCCCGAAACTATTTGGGCAGAGATCTGATTTTAATGTCAGAAGCAAATACGATGGCAGATTCGAATGCTCCTTTTTCCTGCAGCAATTTGAGATATTAGCCCGGAACGCATCTCAGATCCTGATTGTAAATCCGGGTCCCGACTTTCTTCTTGCTTGGGCTCAAAAGGCTAGAAAGTATGGATGTAAATGCTGCGTTGCTGTGCCGAATATCTATGTGGCCTCCGCCTATCGAATGGAATTCAAGAACCTTCAGTTCTGTATCTTTTCCGATATTGCAAACTATGCAAAAAGGTTTGATCTGATCGCCATCGTATCCCCATTCACAGAGGAAGAATTCAACATTGGCACAATGCTTTCTGCCGGTAACGATCATGCAAATTTCATTGCATTACTTCCTCAGACCTTTATATCTGCATCTGAAGATAATATTTGTGCGCCCTTACGGAATCAGGGCTACCTTCCTGGTAAGATCATTGCAATCGCATCCAATGCCACGGTCACCCAACCGAGAAAGAAAATGCTTTTATTCGCAGGCCGCCGAGTCGATCCCAATGCGCCAATTCCTGTTTTCTTTACCCAATGTGACAAGGATGGTTCCAACCTTATCGTTGAAAAAGAATATATCCAGGCAACGCAGCAACAGCTGAAAAAGCCAACGACACTTGTTAAGTTGCGGGAGGCATTTGAAAAAGCAAAAAATGCTCCGGACTCTGTTAAGCACCGTAAGCGGCCATCTGTATATCAGTTCTCCAATGAGATCTCGCTGTTTTATACCGTTCACCGGGACAAGCACGATGTTTATGTTGGCGAGGCCTATTACAGAGGAAAAACGTCCCCTGAAAACACCAACGATGGACAGGCATGGAATTCTCCCGCAACACAAAAAGGCCTGCGCTGTATGGATCAGGAATCCGTTATCAGCAAAATGGAGAGCATCCCCTATACTGATGCCATTTGCCCGTATATCGTAGGAGATATGCTGGATTATTACGGTGAGCGCATCGGTCAATGCTCTCTCAAAACCATCTGGTTTTGCTGCCGCAGCCGATTGCTGGCCCGACGGGACTACCGTGACGAAATTGCCCGGAATGTCCTGTTTTGTTCCGGCAACAACCCGCTGTCTGCCCTTTGCCCAGTGGGTGCCAACGATGAAGATTACCGCAACGCAATGCAATCCGTCATCCCGGAAGACAGCCTCGCGGTTGTTAAGTACTGGCAGCAGTTAAACATCATTATGCGGGTTGCGGAGGAAAGCAATTATATCCAAGCGAACCCCATCCCCGCGCTTCTGCCGGAAATCAGCAATCGGGCATCCAAAGAGCTGCGCAATTTGCGAAATATGCTGACAAAAAAGACCTTCACCTTTGAGGAAGAGGCCCGTATCCTTGCCTATGTTCGCGAAGAAGGCAAATCGGATTTTGGTACAAGAAAGGCTTTGCTTTTTGAGGAAGACAGTACCCTTCTCCTTGGTCCGATCCAACTGTTTACCGGAATGAGCACCCGGGAAGTCTGTGCTCTGACTTGGGGTGATTTTGAGACCATTCCCGG
>JAZSER010000040.1:0-4291 GCA_045531815.1 Faecousia sp.
ATACCAACCGGGTGGGTTTATGCCACCGGGTAACGGGAGGGGATGGAACCCCTCCCCTACAGTGGGTGTCCGATAACGCTTCGTAGGGGAGGGTCTGCGTGCCCTCCCGCAAACCGCACCGATTATTTCTACCCGGTACGATAGAACCCGTAGGGGCGTTCTTTGAACGCCCGCTTACTGCACCGATTTTTGCACCCGGGATAAAAAACCGGGCTGTCCGGCAGGACAGCCCGTGGGCTATTACTCTTTTTTGCGGTTGCTCTCGCGGATCTCTTCCCGGGTGACCCGCTTGCGGGCCAGGACGCTGTAAACGAATCGGTTGGGGCTGTCCGGGAAGCCTACCGCATCCTTGGGATCTTTGAACAGGATATCCACCGGATAGGCCCGACGGCACTGACCCGGGGTGATGCCCACATACTTTTGGAACACCCGGTTAAAATGGCTCACCGAGGCGAAGCCGCACTGCTCCGCCACCTGCAGCAGGCTGTGGTCGCTGTAAACGATCATTTCTGCGGCTCTGCGGATGCGGATGGTGTTCAGGCAATCCAAAATGGTCATATGGGTATCCTTTTTAAAGGCAATGCACAGATAGCTCTTGTTATAGTCCAGCTCCTGTGCCAGCTCGTCCAGGGAGACATCCTGGGCAAAATGGGTTTCCAGATACGCAATGATCCGCTGAGAGAGTGTGGAGAAGGCGGATGCATCGATATAGCGGAAGTGGTGCGGCTTCTGATACCGGCCGCTTTCCGTCAGAATATTCAGCAGGGCGGTGAGATAAGAGGCGGCAGAATCGTCTGCAAGGCTGCCGATCTCGGCATACTCCTTAATGATCTGCTTAATGAGCATGGTGACCAGGGGATTGTCAGAGATCAGTACCCCCGCCTGGAGCAGCTGGTTGTCCATGGCGGTTTGGGGCAGGGAGAACTTGATCTCCATATGCTCCACCTGGGCGCCGGAGGTGTTACAGAAGCCGTGATCCACCTGCCGGGGTACCAAAAGGCAGGTGCCGGCATGGATATCATAGGGAATGCCATCTACCACGAATTGGCAGAAGCCGTCCGAGATATAAAACATATGGTAGTAAGGATGACTATGTGCCTTCACACCGGCATTGGGCCGGGTGTAGCTTTGGGAGACCCACAGAAGCTGCAATCTTTCCAATGAAGGGACCTCGCTTTCCAAAATCAATATATTTGGGTACAGTATAGCACAAATCTTTAAATTGTGCAAATACATTTCACAGAAAAGGTAAAAAATAAAGCGCACATTGGATCTCCAATGTGCGCGTATAAAGATTTATTTCTTCTTCTTGATCATGGAAGACACTGTGCCGAAGGCGCCCAGTGCGGTAAAACCGTAAACCATCAGAAGGCTTTTCAGGTAGACGCTCATCTCGATGCTGCCATCCTCCAGCAGCAAGGGAACAGCGGCAAAGGCCTCGCCCAGGGTGACACCCTCGCTGGCAAATTCCTTCATAATAATGATGGCCCAATCCAGGCGGTCTGCGATGTACGGAGTCAGCAGCATCAAAACGATACAAATAATAATACCCTTGATGCTCAGCTTGTTGCCCAAAAGCTCATAGCCCTTCAGGGTGCAAACTGCCAGCACCAGGCCGGACAGAGAAGCCACAAAGCCCAGCTGGCTCAGCAAAATGATGGCGCCTGCGCCCAGGGCAGCGCCCAACAGTGCGCCCACGGTGCCGGTGAGAACATTCTCCGGCTTTTCAGCAGGTGCGGCAGGTGCCTGATAAACAGGGGCATCCTCCATCATGACGGTAACGGCTTCCCCTTCGTCATAATTCTGCGCAGCGGGGGCTTCCTGCTCCACACTCTGGCCACAGCTTTCACAAAAGCGGACATTGCTTGCCAAAAGCGCGCCGCATTTCTTACAGTTCATACGATCCCTCCACTTCTTTTTGTAGGCAGATTTCTGCTGTCAATAGTCTACCATTTGTAGAAGTTACTTGTCAATACAGAATGCGGTTTCCTGTTCAAAAAATTTTTAAAAATGGAGCCCTTGACTTTTTTAGCACTCTATAGTATAGTGTGCTTAGCACTCAGAGAAAAAGAGTGCTAAACCCGAAAGGAGGAGACCCATGGAACTGACCGAGAGAAAAAAGAAGGTACTGCGCAGCGTGGTGGATCTGTATATCCGCACTGCCGAGCCTGTAGGCTCCAAGGCCATCACGGAGCTGCCGGACATGAAGTACTCCTCCGCCACCATTCGCAATGAAATGGCAGATCTGACGGCCATGGGCTTTTTGGAACAGCCCCACACCAGCGCAGGCCGCATCCCCTCTGCTGCCGGCTACCGGCTGTATGTGGATGAGCTGATGGCGGATTACCGCCTGAGCATGGATGAGACCCGATCCATCAACACTGCCATTGAAGAAAAAATGAAAAAGGTGGACAAAATGGTAGAGAAGGTGGCCAGGCTGGTTTCCCAGGCCACAGACCTGCCGGCCATCTCCATGGCCTCCCGGCAGACCGGGGCTACGGTGAAGCGTTTTGAGCTGATCCTGGCAGGCCAGGGCAGCGTGATCCTGGTGGTAATGCTGTCCAACGAGGAAGTGGTGAACAAGCTGATCAAGCTGCCGGTGGATGTGACCGAGCCGGATCTGAAGATCCTGACGGCGGTGCTCAATGCCACCATGACCGGAATCGGCACCGATGCCTTCACCCCGGAGCTTCTGGACCGGGTGATGGGCAGTGCCGGGGAAGCAGCAAGCCTGGTTCCCGTGATCATGGAGTTCACCCAGGAGACACTGAGCCGCCAGGGCAGCACCAATATGGCAGTGGCCGGACAGATGCGGCTGCTGGGTCAGCCGGAGTACCGGGATGTGGACAAGGCACAGCGGGTGCTGACTACCCTGGACGAGGAGGCACTGGCAAACCTGCCGGCGGTGATGCAGAATTCCAACGGCACAAAGGTCCTGGTAGGACCGGAGAATGTGGCCCAGGAACTGAAGGACACCTCGGTGGTCGTGACAAAATTTGACATAGGCGACGGCATGCAGGGCATGATCGGTGTGGTAGGACCTACCCGTATGGATTATGCCAAGGTGACAGCAAGACTTTCTTACTTTGCAGAGAGCCTGTCCAAGATGTTTGCCAAGCCGGAACAAAAGCAGCTGCCCGGAGCCGGACAGCAGCCGGATGAGGAGGCATAAGCGTGGCTAAGAAGAAAAAGGAAGCGCAGCAGGAGCTGCCCTTGGAGGAAGCGGCAGAAACCGCAGCTGCTCCCGAGGCAGAGGAAGTCCAGGCAGATCCCTGGGAGGAAAAATACAACGCAGAGCATGACAGCTATCTGCGCCTGGCTGCAGACTACGACAATTACCGCAAGCGCACCATCAAAGAAAAGGAACAGTCCTACGGCAACGGCAAGGCCGAAGCCATTGAAAAGCTCCTGCCTGTCTATGATAATCTGGAGCGGGCGCTGAATCAGTCCACCGAGGACGCAGCCTACAAAAAGGGCGTGGAAATGACCATGACCCAGCTGGTGGGCATCCTCAGCGGCATGGGCGTCGAGATCTACGGACAGACCGGAGATCCCTTCGACCCCAACCTCCACAACGCGGTGATGCACACCGAGGAGGCAGATGTGGAGGAGAACACCATCACACAGGTGTTCCAAAAGGGATTTAAAATGGGTGAAAAGATCATCCGTTTTGCCATGGTCCAGGTGGCCAACTGACCAAACTCCGGCAAGGACCGGATAGAAACTTGTAAACTTTTTTCAATATATAGGAGGATTTTATTATGGGTAAGATTATTGGTATTGACTTGGGTACGACCAATTCCTGCGTAGCAGTTCTGGAAGGCGGCGAAGCTGTTGTTATCGCCAATGCCGAGGGCGGCCGCACCACACCTTCCGTTGTGGCATTTTCCAAGACCGGTGAGCGTATGGTAGGCCAGGTGGCAAAGCGCCAGGCTGTGACCAACGCAGACCGCACCGTTGCTTCCATCAAGCGGCACATGGGTGAGAACTACCATGTTGCCATCGACGGCAAGAACTACACCCCTCAGGAGATCAGCGCCATGGTGCTTTCCAAGCTGAAGGCAGACGCAGAGGCTTATCTGGGCCAGAGCGTCACCGAGGCTGTCATCACCGTTCCCGCTTACTTCTCCGATGCACAGCGCCAGGCCACCAAGGATGCCGGTAAGATCGCCGGCCTGGAGGTCAAGCGTATCATCAACGAGCCCACGGCTGCAGCACTGGCTTACGGCCTGGACAAGGAAAACGAGCAGAAGATCATGGTCTATGACCTGGGCGGCGGTACCTTCGACGT
>JAZSER010000093.1:0-43882 GCA_045531815.1 Faecousia sp.
CGGACGGTGCTGCCTAAATCACCAACATAATGAAAGGCGGGGATCCCTGTAGCACCAGCTGCTGCGTACTGGACAAGCTCATCCGCTGCGCCGTTGACGCCGTCATATAAATCACCGAGTCCTCCCAGATTATCTGACACGGTATCCCGCAAAGAATCGGCATAGACAGATACCCTGTAGCCTGGGTGGTTTGTATCGATGCTGTTATAGTGGGAGATCCCCAGATCGCTGGCCACTGTAGACCCCAGGGCGGTAAGATCAGCGGAAATATCTCCCAGCAGCTTGGCTGGGTAGGTGCTTAGTGTGCCCAGTACCGGAAGCGTGTTTCCTACTGCCTGAGGTCGTTTCAGGATACTGATATATGCGGCTTGCTTTTCTTCTGCTTCTGCCTGGGCTGTGTTGGCAGTTACTTTGTGATTGGTGTAGGTTTTCCACAGATCATTCTGTCGAGAACGGTCCATTTTGTATGGGCCATGATGATTCCTCCTTTTCCTTCGTCCGCAAACAGCATAGCATACAGAAGTCCGCTTCAGGAAGTCCCCCTTAAGGATGCGGAGGATCCAATGGAAATAGATGAGATTTTTTGTCCGGAGAACGAAACTTGTATAGTGTCAACCGAACCCAGCACGATATTTTATCAGCGTAATAAAAGAAAACCCTTCCCGACCGGTATGGCAGAACCCCCGTGGCGGGTTCACTTTTTTTCCGGTTTCTATAGATTCTACTTGTGAAACAGGAAAAAATAGTGTAAAATAGTACAAACCTATGAGAAAGGAGGCGCAGTATGGCTCTGGATCCTGAACAAATGCGACAGCGCAGGCTGCAAAGGCAACAGCAGCGGCAGCAGAATCAGCGAAAAACCGTTGTGAAGCTGGTATTGGCCGCCATCGTGCTGGTGATCAGCATCGTGGCAGTGGTATTGCTGACCCGGCCCAAGCAGCCGGCACAAACCCAAACCCCTTCCACCTCCGGGCAAACTGCGGCTCCGGACACCACCCCTGCCACAGAGCAGGCCGCCCCGAAAACCACCGTGATCCACCTGGCAGCTGCCGGTGATCTGAATGTGACCCAAAGCGTGGTGGATGCAGGCGGCAGCGAGTATGACTACACCAATGCCTTCTTGGATGTTGCCCATTTGCTTGCTGATGCGGATATCTCCGTTTTGAATCTGGAAGGCAATCTGTTTGGCGCTCCCTACGGCGCCGACCGCTCCGCCCCTCAAAACCTGGCAGAAAGCCTGTCTGTTGCCGGTGTGGACTTGGTACAGCTTGCCAACTCCTACTCCATCTATAAGGGCATGGACGGCTTGGCTGCCACCATTTCCGGTATTCGCAGTGCCGGCATGGAGCCCTTGGGTGTATATTCCGATTCTGCCGCTGCCAAGGCAGGCAAGGGCTACACCATCCGCAATGTCTCCGGTGTGAAGATCGCCTTTGTTGCCTTCACCAAGGGTATGGACGGCATGGCGCTGCCTGTGGGCAACGACGGCTGTATCAACCTGCTGTACACCGACTATGCCACCGACTATCAGGAAGTGGACACCGAGGGCATCAGCCGCATTTTGGACGCTGCCGCCCGGGAAAAGCCGGATATCACCGTGGCACTGCTGCACTGGGGCAGCGAATTCAACGACACCATCAGCGCCAGCCAGGAGCAGATCTGCTCTCTGATGCTGGAAAAGGGAGTAGACGCCATCATCGGCACCCACTCCCACTATGTACAGAAAATCGTCATGGACGAAGCCGCCGGCACATTTGTGGCATACTCCCTGGGAGACTTTTTTGGGGACGCCAGCCGCGCAGGCTCGGAGTACTCCGTGATCCTGGACCTGGAGATCACCAAGGATCATGCCAGCGGCAAAACCAAGATCACCGGATACGAATGCACCCCCATTTTTACCAGTGCCCCCAAGGACAAGCCTGCCCGGGTACTGCGCATCCGGGAAGCCATGCGCGCCTTCGAAAATAATTATCTCGACCGGGTCACCCAGGCAGAATACGACTCCATGTCCTATGCCCTGAAGAGGATAGATGCTCGCCTCAAAGGGGAATAACCCAGAGGGACACCAAAGGACCAAACCGTCAAAACCATCTTTGACGATTTGGTCCTTTTTGCCATCAAAACTGTCAATTGTATCATTTTGGGATGGTAATGGTCAGCACGATCCGGTCCTCTGTCTCCCGCCGCTCGGAGACCGCCGGGATCCCGCTTTGCTGGATGCGGCTCAGGGTCTGATTCACCCGCTTCAGAAAAGCACCTACATCTGCCCGGGCAGTTTTTTCCTGCTGTCCCGCGCACAGGGAATCTATGTACTGCTCTGCCCGGGCAACACTCATCTGCAGCCGCACAATGGTATCCAGCGCCTTTAGCTTTTCTGTTTCCTCTGACAGCTTCAAAAGCGCCCGGGCATGCCGCTCCGTCAGTGCCGATTCCCGGAGCTTCTGCAGCACCCTTGGCGAATGGCGCAGCAGCCGCAGCTTGTTTGCCACCGCGCTCTGACTTTTGCCCAGCAAACGGGCCACCTCTTCCTGGCTCAGCTCCCACTGGGTCATTACCGTCTGGATCCCCTGGGCCTCTTCAATAAAATCCAGGTCCTGCCGCTGAATGTTTTCCACCAGTGCGGTCATCCCGGACTCCCGGTCGTCCATATTCATCACGATGCAGGGGATCTCATGCAGCCCCGCCAGGATCCCCGCCCGCAGCCGCCGCTCCCCGGCAATCAGCTCATAGCTGCTGCCCACACGACGCACAGACAGCGGCTGCAGGATGCCGTGCCTTTGGATGCTTTGTGCCAGCTCCTGAAGGGCTTCTTCCCGGAATACCCGCCTGGGTTGGGCTGGGTTTGTCCGTATGGCTCTGGCCGGCAGGAACACCACCCGCCCTGTTTCCATGTAGGTCTTCAATTTCTGACACTGCATACTCTGTGCCTCCCCGTGTTCGTTGTGAATACCATTTTACCGCCCCCATTCACAGAAAAAACACGAAACGCGCAGGGCCGATCCTGGAAATCCTCGACAGGTTTTCGCAGTATTGCAAAGAGAAAACCTCTGTGCTACAATTATCAAACAAGAAAGACAAATTCCGAAGGAACCGGCATGCCGATCCCTTCGGAATCCATCTGATATCCCGTTTACTTTACCTGAAATACCCCTTCACAGACGGCAAGCTCCCGTCCTGTGTACAGCCTGCAGGAAATCACATAGCTGTAGCTGCCGGGAGGCAGCGCGTCTAAGTCCAGACTTCCCTGCAGCACCGCCTGCTCTATTGCATCGGTAAACCGGCTCATCTCAAAGCGGTGCATCTCCGCCTCCGGCACAAACCGGGTACACTGCTGCAAGGGGTTTCCCAGCGCATCGCTGATGCCTACGGTAACCGTTGCCAGCCGATAGTTGGACACCATCGCCCCATCAAAGAAGGTTTCCCGGGTGCGCTGCACCGCGGAATCCCTTACCCACTCCTGCTCCAGGGGGGCGGGGTCGATGAGCTCCTTGCAGGTAACCGGCAGGAAGCCCTTGGTATACAGCTGCAGGAAGGTATACTTGTTGTCGCAGCCGCCTACCACCCGCACATTCTTTCCCAGCTGCTCGTCGTAGCGGGTCTCGCCCCGGTTATAATACTTGGAGGATTGATCGTGGTAGAGAATGTAGCTTTTCTTGCCGTCGATCTGTCCGTTGTTTAAGACCACCTGCACCTGGCTGACCAGGATGGCATGGCCTGCGCCGCTTTCCACCGTCAAGGTCATGGCATCGCCCTTTTGCATCTGACTGTAGGCCCGGTACATCACCGCTTCCCCGTTGGCCTTTGTGATCTGGGCAGTGGCTGTAGGGTAACGCACAACATTTTCCGCCACCGTTTCATACCCGCCCACCGGGATGCAGCCGTAATACGGCGTCATGTTGAAGGAATTGGGAAAACGAATGGAAGATGCCACCCGCCCCCATGCGGCAAATACGGAATCAGCACAGTTATTGCCGATCCGTGCGGTACTGTTTTCCGCATAGCCGCCGCCACCGCTGACCAGCGCTGTGGGCAGCTCGGCAAAGGTATGCACCCCCTCCGCATTCTTCGGGGCAAGGAAGGTGAAGGTCTCCGCGTTGCTGCTTCCGTGGGTATAGGGCAGACCGCTGAAGATCTCACCGGGGGAAAAGGTATTGATATAGTTATCCGCATCCACCTCCGGGTCTCCGGAATTGGATTTAAAGGAATAGGTGATGGGCTCGCTGACCTGCCACAGCACCGTCGTCTGGTAGCGCATATACCGCTCCACCTCGTCCCGACGGGCTTGCAGGGTCTGCAGCGCCTCCAGAGAAGACCCGCTCTGACCCAGGTTCTCCCGGACACTGCGCAGCTTGGGAAGGTCCCAGCCCTCCATCAATGTCTCATGAGATCTATAGAAATCCACCAGCTTGCTTTGCTGCAGCGCTGTGGTGGCGCTCCACATCCTGTCGATATACTCCATCTGCTGCTGCAGGCTGCGGTTTTTGCAGCTGCTGTACAAATATGTGCCATCCTCCAGCTGAATATAGGCTCTTGCGTAAACAGGAATGGCCGCCCGCCAGGCATTTTCCCCTTGGGAAAGCTCCGGGCGCAGAATATTGCGGATCACGGTGCTGGTGTATTCGATGCCCTTTCCAAAGGCGGAAGGGTCCAGCACGGTGCTGACCGCGGACTGAGGATACGCTTCCGGATCTCCTGTTGCGCTGGCGGTAAGGCCGAAGGCACTGACCGTTTTCTGCACCGCTTCGTCTGCAAAAAACACAGCGGTAAAGTAAATTCCCGCGTCTTCTGTGCGCAGCGCCATGCCGGTGATCTGAAGCTCCAGCCGGTGGAAGGACACCTTGTCCGCCTCCCGGAGCATCAGATAGCCCTCCCGGGCCTGCACCTGCAGGGAATCCGGCAGCGTTCCGTAGATCCCGTCTGCTACCGTGTAGTCATCGGTGGCAGAATCCATACAAAGAAGCCTGCCGCTGCCGGAGACGCTGCCGGCAAGGCTGTGACCGTTCAGGTCCAGCAGCACCGTTTTCTCCACCGTCACATCCTCGGTAACCGAATCCATCAGCACCACACGCTCTGCCGCTGCGCAGGCATCGGAGACACATTGGAAGGGTTTGGCTTCTTCTCCCAGGGCCATCACCGGGCTGCCGTTCCAAAGCAGCAGCTGCCCGTCATATACCACCGGCACGAAGCTACTGCCTTTGAGCTTCATTGTGCCGGAAAACCCGCCGCTTGCACTTCCGATATCCACGCCCTCCTTGCAGTAGGTCACGGACATATCCAGCCCCACCTCACCGGAGAAATCCGATCTGACCGTAAGCATATCCTCCAGTGCCGGGCCTCCGCCCTTTACATTGGGAAACAGCCAGATAATCTGCAGCCGGGGATCGCCATCCAGCTGGACCTTGCCACGGGTTACCACGCTGCCGCCAGTGGTGTTATCCCCCTCCACTGTGCCGCCATGGGCGAAAAACTGTCCTGTAATGGTCACGAAGACATTGGATCCGGTATTATTGGAAAGGCCGTCCCGGACGGTGCCCCCATACATATGGAAGCTGCCCTGGACATTCACCGCGCCGCCGTTGACGGTGTTGGTAGTGCCGCTTTCCGGCAGGCAGGAGGTCAGTGTCCCGCCATACAGATTCAGAACTGCCCGCTTTGCCACCTCAATGGTGCCGCCGCTGGTCTTTGTGGCAGGACCGGGCGCCGTGACCGTACCCTGGCCCAGCAAAGTAAGCTCACCGCTGACATAAAAGGCCCGGGCAGCGCCCTTCAGAGTCTTTCCGTTTAAGTAAAGGCAGGTCTTTCCGGGGACGCTTTTTTCCTTCCACAGGCCGATGCCCTCTGCAAAATCCAGATAGTAATGTCCTTCCGGAAGGATCGTATCTTCCCCGTCTGCCTCCGTCAAGGGCTGCCAGGTCACCGCCACTTTGCAGTGCTCACACATTGCAGGCAGCGAAGGCTCTGCCCCTTTGGGCTGCAGTGCCGTCACCGCGGTCAGCAGGCAAACTGCGCAAAGCCTCAAAAAAACCCGTTTCATAGGCTGTCCTCACATTTAAAAAGTTTGTATTTTCATTATATCATACCTATTCTCACAAGAAAAGTATAAAATAAATCTCTTTCAAAGGAGTTATCATCATGGAAACAGAAAAGCTGTATTATCAGGATTGTCACATGACCCAGGCCCAGGCAACGGTCCTTTCCTGCCAGAGCGGGAAGACCGGCTGGGAAGTGGTCCTGGACCGGACCGTGTTTTATCCAGAGGGCGGCGGTCAGGCCTGTGATGTAGGCACTTTGGACAATGTCCGGGTACTCTGCGTCCGGGAATCCGGGGAACAGATCCTCCATGTGTGCGACGGTCCGCTGACCCCCGGTCAGCAGGTGATTGCCGCCATCGACTGGGAGCGTCGGTTTGATCAGATGCAGCAGCATGCCGGTGAGCATATCGTCTCCGGCATCATCCATGCCCGTTACGGCTATCATAATGTAGGCTTCCATGTGGGCAGCGATGTGGTGACCATCGACTTTGACGGCATGATCCCCCCGGAGGCCCTCGCCCAGATCGAGCAGGAGGCCAACCGGGCTATTTGGAAGAACCTGCAGCTCCGGTGCTGGTATCCCTCCCGGGAGGAGCTGCCCTCTGTGGCTTACCGCTCCAAAAAAGACCTGCCCTGGCCGGTGCGGATCGTGCAGATCCCCGGCTACGACACCTGCGCCTGCTGCGGTGTGCATGTGCAGCACACCGGCCAGATCGGTCTGATCAAGCTTTTGTCCTGCGTCAAGTTCCATCAGGGTGTGCGGATCGAAATGGCCTGCGGCGGCAGAGCCTTGGACCTCCTGTGCCGGGTATACGAGGAAAACCGGCAGGTCAGCCAGGCATTTTCCGCCAAGATATTGGAGACCGGAGCAGCCGCCCGGAAAATGAATGAAATGCTCTCAGCGGAAAAATTCCGCGCCACCGGTCTGGAGCGGCAGCTCTTTGATGCCATTGCCCGGGATTTTGCAAACAAGGGCGATGTGCTGTACTTTGCCGAAAACTGTCAGAGCAGCGCTCTGCGGGAGCTGGCTGACCGGCTGGCCCAAAGCTGCGGTGGGACCGCTGCCGTTTTTTCCGGCAGTGACGAAGCCGGCTACAGCGTATGTCTTGTGAATAAAAGCGCTGATGTAAAGGCCTTGGGTCAGGCAATGAATGCCGCCCTTTCCGGCCGGGGCGGCGGAAAGCCCGGCTTCTTCCAGGGCAGCGTCCGGGCGACCCGGGCACAGATCGAAGCCTTCTTCCGGGCCCAGGCAGAAAACTGAGTCTTTCCGGGCAGTGTTTCTGTTCATGTTTTGTAGAATTCTTTGTATTCTATGTCAATTACTTTCGTTATTTTTTGATACATTTTGACATTTTACATACTTTACAAGAAAAAACACTTATAGTATAATGAAGCCGTATAGGGTTTTGTTCAACAGCCCTGAATACTGTAATTTATGCTGCGTCCGCAGCAAGAAGTAAATGGAGGAAAAAACTATGTCCGTTAAAGTTGCTATCAATGGTTTTGGCCGTATTGGCCGTCTGGCTTTCCGTCAGATGTTCGGTGCTGAGGGTTACGAAGTCGTTGCCATCAACGACCTGACCTCTCCCAAGATGCTGGCTCACCTGCTGAAGTACGATTCCACTCAGGGTAACTACGCTGCTCAGGGTCATGTCGTTGAGGCTGGCGAGGATTCCATCACTGTAGACGGCAAGAAGATCACCATCTATGCTAAGGCTAACGCTGCTGAGCTGCCCTGGGGCGAGCTGGGTGTTGATGTCGTTCTGGAGTGCACCGGCTTCTACACTGCTAAGGATAAGGCTCAGGCTCACATCGATGCCGGCGCTAAGAAGGTCGTTATCTCTGCTCCCGCAGGCAACGATCTGCCCACCATCGTTTACAATGTTAACCACGAGACCCTGACCAAGGAAGACACCATCATCTCTGCTGCTTCCTGCACCACCAACTGCCTGGCTCCCATGGCTAAGGCTCTGAATGACCTGGCTTCCATCGAGTCCGGCATTATGTGCACCATCCACGCTTACACCGGCGACCAGATGATCCTGGACGGTCCCCAGAGAAAGGGCGACCTGCGCCGCAGCCGCGCTGGTGCTATCAACATCGTTCCCAACTCCACCGGTGCTGCTAAGGCTATCGGCCTGGTTATCCCCGAGCTCAACGGCAAGCTGATCGGTGCTGCTCAGAGAATCCCCACTCCCACCGGTTCCACCACCATCCTGAACGCTGTCTGCTCCAAGGCTGTTACCGTTGAGGAGATCAATGCTGCTATGAAGGCTGCCGCTACCGAGTCCTACGGCTACAACGAGGACGAGATCGTTTCTTCCGACATCATCGGCATGCGCTTCGGCTCCCTGTTCGACGCAACTCAGACCATGGTCTGCAAGCTGCCCGACGGCAAGACCCAGGTTCAGGTCGTTTCCTGGTACGACAACGAGAACTCCTACGTTTCTCAGATGGTCCGCACCATCAAGTACTTCGCTGAGCTGGCTTAATCAATCGCATAAAAAATACCCGGAATGCCAAGGCATTCCGGGTATTTTTTATGCATCGCAGTCCAGCAGGTCGTCCAGGGTCTCCCGACGCACTGCCACATAATCGCCTTCATTGCCCACCATAACGATAGGCGGACGGGGCACCCGGTTGTAATTGGATGCCATGGAATAGTTGTAAGCGCCGGTGGTCAGCACCGCCAGCAGGTCGCCCCGCTTCATCTGGGGCAGCGCCACATCCTCCTGGATCAGATCCCCGCTTTCGCAGCAGCAGCCTGCGACGGTGCACTGCAGCTGTGCCGGGTCCTCCATGCGGCTGGCAGGCAAAACCGTGTAGCTGGCCTGGTACAGGGTGTACCGGGGGTTATCCGTCATACCACCGTCGATGGCCACATAGTTCTTAAAGCCCGGGATCTGCTTGGTGCTCTCCACGGTATACAGGGTAATGCCGGCATCGGCAACAATGCTCCGTCCCGGCTCCATCAGGATGGCAGGAGGCGTCAGCTCCAGCCGGGCACAGGTATCCTTTACCAGCTGCCCGATGGTGCGGATGTTTGCCTCGTAGTCGATCACCGGGTCCTTTTTTGTGTAGGGCACACCCATGCCGCCACCCAGATTCAAAACAGCCGGGGCATAGCCATGGTCCTTGCTGATCTGCTTGGCAAATTCCAGCATCAGGACCGCAGCATCGCAGAAGGGCTCTGCCTTAAAGATCTGAGAGCCGATGTGGCAGTGATAGCCACGCAGGTCCACATGGGGCTTCTCCAGCGCCCGGAGGATCAGCTGCTCTGCCTGTCCGGTTTCAATGGCCGCACCGAATTTGGAGTCGATGCGGCCCGTATTGATCTTTTCGTGGGTATGGGGGTCGATGCCGGGGGTCAGCCGCAGCAGCACCTTCTGCCGGATCCCTTGCCGCTCAGCCTCCGCCTCGATGGCATCCAGCTCCTCTGCATTGTCGCAGATGAACCAGCCGATCCCCTGCTCCATGGCATAACGGATGGTCTGATCCGTCTTGCTGTTTCCGTGGAAAAAGGCATTTTCCATGCAGAAGCCTGCCCGGGCGGCAGTATGCAGCTCGCCTACCGACACCACATCCACGCCCATGCTTTCTTCCTGCATGATCCGGTAGATCCCCTTGAAGCTCAAAGCCTTGCTGGCATACAAGGGCCGGGAGCCGGCAGGCAGGTACTTTTCCATGGCATTGCGGTACATCCGGCAGCGCTGCCGGATCTTCTCCTCGTCCATCAGCATCAGTGCCGTGCCGTACTTTTGCGCCAGGGACACGGTATCCAGACCGGCAAAGGTCAAATGGCCGGCTTCATTGATTCCCAAATTCTCGTATAACATAAGTATCCTCTCTTTTTCCTGTAAGCATTACAGCATATGTCCGATGAGCTCTTCTCTGCTGTGAATGCTCAGGTCTGCCGGAGCAATATCAAACACGCTCTGACAGCCGGTGATCCCACGACGGTGCATCCGCACCGCTGCCCGGGCGCAGGCCACCAGCACACTGGCGGTAAACTGGGGGTTGGAGTCCAGCTTCAGGGTGTACTCAATGGTCTGCCGGTTCTCACCCTCGCAGCCGGTGACTCCGCTGCGGATCACATGGCCGCCATGGGGCAGGCCGCTGTGGTCTTTTTGCATTTGCTCCATGGTGATGAATTCCACCGTGGTATCGTAGTCAGCAAAGTAGCCGGGCATAGTTTTGATGGTCTTTTCGATCTCAGCCCGGTCCGCATCCTCAGCCGCCACCACATAGCAATACCGGGTGTGCTTCTGCCGTGTGGTCAGCTCCGGGGCTTCTCCGGCACGGACCTGCCGCAGTGCCTCCTCCACCGGGATGGTATACTGCCGGGCGTCCAGCACACCGGGGATCCGACGCACCGCATCGGAATGGCCCTGGCTGACACCGGTCCCCCAGAAGGTATAGTCCTTGCCCTGGGGCAGGATCGCAGAGGCATACAGCCGGTTCAAAGAGAACAGACCCGGGTCCCAGCCGGTGGAGATCACCGCGATGTGACCGGATGCCTTCGCTGCCTGATCCACCGCGGCAAAATGCTGCGGGATGCAGCTGTGATTGTCGTAGCTGTCAATGACATTGAACTCCCGGGCAAAGGCGGGGGTCATCTCCGGAAGGTCCGTGGCACTGCCGCCGCACAGCAGCAATATATCCAGCTGGTCCTTCCACTGGGAGATCTGGGCTGTGGGCAGTACCGGCACACCCGGGGTCTTCACGCAGACCTTCTCCGGGTCTCTGCGGGTGAACACCGCCTTCAGCTCCATATCCGGATTCTGCCAAATGGCGCACTCTGCGCCCTTGGCCAGATTTCCGTAGCCAACGATTCCGATTCTGATCATGGTATTACACATCCTGTTTTACTAAGTCATTCATATCATAAAGTCCCGGTTCTTTGCCGGTGAGAAAAGCAGCCGCTGTCAACGCGCCCTCTGCAAACAGCGAGCGGTCCTGGGCCTCATGCTTCAGGGTGATCACCTGGGTGCCGGTGTTAACGATCACTTCATGAATGCCCACCGTATTGCCCATACGCAGAGAGTGGATACCCACCTCGGACTTTTTCCGCTTTCCGTTTTCATGTCTGCCGATCACCAGCTCCGCCTCCGGCCGGGCATCCTGCACCGCCCGGGCCAGCATCAGTGCTGTGCCGCTGGGTACATCCAGCTTTTGGTTGTGGTGACTCTCCACGATCTCGATGTCCGCATCGGGGAACATTTTGGCTGTCTGCTTTGCCAAACGGGTCAGCAGGGCAATGCCCACAGACATATTGCCGCTGTGAAACACCGGAATGCTCCGGGCTGCCTGGCGGATCTGATCCAGCTCCTGCTGGGTGTGGCCGGTGGTGCAGACCACCACAGGCAGCTTCTTCTCCAGGGCATAGGCCATCAGGGCCTCTGTTCCGGCATGGTTGGAAAAGTCAATAATGCAATCGGCTTCCGGGCAGCCTTCCAGAGAAGGAAGGATCCCCGCCTCCTTGACAAAGGGGTCCACCGCACCTGCCACCGTAATATCCGGGCTGTTGCACACCATGGAAGACAAGGCTCTTCCCATGCGCCCGCCGGCTCCGTTAATAATAATTCTCATGGTTTACACCTTCAATCCCGCATCACGCAGACATGCCAGCAAAACCGCCTCATGCTCCGGCTCCATAGTGGTCAGAGGCAGGCGGACATAATTCTCGCAGAAGCCCATAGCCGCCATAGCTGCCTTGGCAGGAATGGGGTTGACCTCGCAGAACAGGGCATTGATCAAAGACAGATACTGACACTGCATCTGCATTGCACCGGCAACATCCCCCTGGAGCATCTTCTTGCACAGCAGAGAGGTCTCCCCGGGCAGGGGGTTGGACAGAACGGAGATCACGCCCTTGCCACCGCAGGCCATAATGGGAACGATCTGATCGTCATTGCCGGAGTAAATATCCAGCTTGCCCTTTACCAGTGCTGCCGTCTCCACCACCTTGGAGATATTGCCGTTTGCCTCCTTGATGGCTGCGATCATGGGATGATCTGCCAGTGCCGCATAGGTGGCAGGCTCGATGTTCACACCGGTACGGGAGGGAACATTGTAAAGGATCAGCGGGATGGAGGAAGCATCTGCAATGGCAGTGAAGGTCTTGATCAGACCCTTCTGGGTAGCCTTATTGTAATAAGGTGTCACCACCAGGGCGGCATCATAGCCGATGCTGGCGGCATACTGGGTCAGGCTGATGGCATAGGCAGTGTCGTTGGAGCCGGTTCCTGCGATCATCGGCACCCGGCCTGCTGCCACCTCCACCGCAAACTTCAGCACCTGGCGGTGCTCCTCATCGGTCAGTGTGGAGCTTTCTCCGGTCGTGCCGCAGATCACCAGGGCATCGATGCCCTGCTGGATCTGCCACTGGATCAGCTTCTCAAAGGCGGGATAATCCACACCCTTTTCGGTCAAAGGGGTCACCAACGCAGTGGCTGCTCCGGTAAAAATCGTTTTCTTTTCCATAATACATTCTCCTTTGTTCCGGTCTGTCTCCGGCAAAATAAAAACAGCTGATGCTCAACATCAGCTGCCAAAACTCATATGCGCCCACCAAAGCAGGGAAACAACATGAATCATGACAGCACTCCGCACAGCACTCCGCTTACGCGACAGTCAGACAGGTATTAACCCCTCTGCCCAGGTAAGCCTTACGCCTCGGCTTCCTTCGGCATTGCTCCCTTTCCCTTCTGTCGCAGCCCTGCGAAGGCCCCCAACAGAGGTACTGATGACACAATGCGCCTCTATCACATTCGTAAGTTTACCACACCTGTGGACAGATGTCAATATGCCGTGGAAGAATCATACTGCAATTCCTCCAGATACCGCTTCCTGTACGCTGCAGGGGACATTCCTGTGATCCGCACAAAGTTTCTGTAAAAGGTGGAGCTGTCCTCATAACCCACTGCCTGGGCGATCTGGCTGATGGATATTCCGGTTTTTGCCCGGATCTGCATTTGCGCTTCCAGGATCCGCCGTTGTGTGATGTACCGATGCAGAGAAGCGCCTGCATACTGGGGAAATGCCGCGCACAGCGCCGCCCGGGACATTCCGAACCGCTTAGCCAGCGCCTGGGCAGACAGCTTCTCCCTAAAATGCACATCCACATACCGGATGCATCGGCGCACATTGCTGTTATAACCGGTCATGGTATCCAGCAGCACCGCATTATAGGGCATGGCATAATAGGCCTGCGCCAGCAGGTGCAGCATTGCCAACACCAGAGCCGGTGCGCAGGACAGCTCCGGCAGATACTGAGTCTGCCCCTCTGCCAGCAAGACCTCCATCAGTGCCGTGAGACCTTTCTGCTGCCGCAGGTCCGGTCGGATCCGCAGCAGCACCCTGGTATCTGCGGTTTCATGCTGCAAGCCGTATAAAAATTGCTTTAAGCCCCCTTCTGCCATACCCTGGGGCAGCAGGCTCTCATCAAAGGACAACGCGTAGATCTCCGTCTCCTCTGTTACAAAATGCAGGCTGTGGGGGTATCCCGGCGGCACGATAAAGCACTCTCCCGGCTGCAAGGTGGCATACTTTCTGTTCTGCCGGTGCTGCAGCCAGCCGCTGATCACATAGCCGATCTGATAATGCTTGTGATAGTGCAGCCTTCCGTCTGCGGCACTGCTGCGTATCCGGTCGATATGATAGCCCCGTTCCAGCGCGCCGTAGTATGCAAGGGTGTACAATTCTTCCATGGGATCACCTCCCTTGTCAGTATAGCACACCTTTGGATAAATTGCATCTTTTTAGACAAAATGCAATAAAGTTTGGTAAATCTGCTATTATCAGCCCCAAAAAAGCCCTCTATAATACAAGTATCCAATACCCTGTTGGGAGGAATGACTATGAAACGCAGAAAATTCTTGCTTCTTTTCGCTGTTCTTGCCCTGCTGATGGGCTGCACGGCTGCCCCCTCTGCCCCGGAAACTCAGCCTGAAACCACCGAGCCTGAGTCCGAAACCGGTTTTGCGCTGACACAGCATGCCCACCAATCCCCGGAGGAGCAAAAGGTGCTGAAGGTCCTGTCCATCGGGCAGAGCCACTCCCAGGATTCCATCTGGCTGCTGCAGGAGGTGCTGCGCACCGAACGGCCGGAGGAAGAATTCTTCATTGCCGAGTGTCTGCTTTCCGTGACGCTGGTGGACCATGTGGCCAATGCCAAGCAAGATGCTCCCAAGTATGACTACTGTGTCAACACAGATGGCAAGTGGGACATCCGGGAGGGCTGGACCATCAAGTACGCCCTCATGGATCAGACCTGGGACATCGTGATCATTAATGAATCCAGCCGGATGCTGGGTCTGGAATCCGTCATGGAAAAGGGCCTGGTGCAGCAGATGGCAGACTACGTCCACAGCATTCTGGACTATGACTTTACCCTTCTGTATAACTGGACCTGGACTACCCCTGAGGACCAGGTGTTCCACCATCTGCAATTCGACCCCCAGCCCCCGGGAAGCTTTTGGGAAGCCTTCACCCGGGACTACAAGGCTGACCGTAAGTACCACTACGATGCCATGTCCCAAATGCTTCAAAAGTATATCCTTCCCATCGAGAATATCGACGGGATCCTTTACTCCGCCACCCCCATCCAGTATGCCACGGAGGTGCTGGGTCTTCCGGAGGGTGAGGTGTCCGATCCGAACCCGGACCTGCTGCCCTTCAGCCTGACACCCTCCAGCCTGTACCGGGACTACATCCATCTGTCCGATTACGGCCGGCTGTATATTGCCTACCAGTGGTATGCACAGATGTACGGTCTTACCCAGCTGGAGGAGGTCAATGTGGATGTGATCCCTGCCCATCTGCGCCATAAGCGGTGGGTCTCCCAGGGAGATGTGGAGATCACACAGCAGATGAAGCAGTGGCTGATGGAGTCCGTGAACTACGCTTTGAAAACCCCCATCATGGAGGAATGAATATGGCAAAACGAATTCTTGCCGGGGCGCTGACCCTGGTCCTGCTGGCAGGCATGGCTGTCCTGCCCGCTTCCGCAGCCTCTGACGGAAATCGAACTTACGATGTATACTGCGAAGGCTGTAAGGCAACCCATACCTGGTACTCCGTTACCGCTGCCGCAGATGCCATCACCGAAGGCCACTATTTCCTGGCTTTTTCCGGGAATAGCCTTACCATGGCCCGAAAGACCATTTCCAAGCCCGTCTGCCTGCTGCTGGAAAACAAAGAATGGGTAGGCAACCGGCACATTATTCTCAAAAACGGTGCAGTGCTGAATGTCCAGGGCCCCGGTGTTCTCTCCGGACGTGGTGAGGATCTGGACAAGCACACCAACACCAGCTACGGTAATGACGGCGGTGCGGTCCGGATCCTGGAAGGCGCAACCTGCAATCTCCACGGTGGCACAATGACCTATACAGACAATGAATCCCGCAGCATTCAGTACGGCGGTGTCCTTTCCGTACACGGCACATTCAACCTTTACAAAGGAGAAGTCAAGGACGGCATTGCCACCGTTTCCGGCGGCACGGTATATGTGGGCAAGACCGGTGTGATGAACCTCTACGGTGGCAGCATCACCGGTGGCAAGATCCTGGATGCTGCTCCCCTGGATTACTGCGTGTACAACAGCGGTAAGATCACCCTTGCCAACGATGCTGTGGTGGAAGCCGCGTATCTGGCCCCTGCAGCCGGCGGTCCTGCTCTGAGTGAAATGATCACCGTAGCCGACGGCTACACCGGCAGCATCGCCCTGTACCTCAGTCAGGACATCTCCCTCACCGATGGCTTGGTGCTGGGAACTGTCAACGGAACCCTTTCCAATGGGCAGATCACCCTGCCCGGCACAGGCTTCCTGGTGGTGCAGAAGGGCAACCAGCTGATCGCCAAATGGCCTGACCCGGTAGAAAACACCACTGCCGGAACCGGTCATTCCTCTCTGGAAGCTGCCATTGATGCCGCCCAGCCGGGCGCAGTTCTGCACCTGAACCGGGATATCAAGGAAGACACCACTGTAAACAATACCGTTACACTGGAGCTGAACGGTCACAGCATCGACGGTACGGTTTCCGTGGCGGAAGGCCAGACGCTGTATGTCCGGGATGCCCAAACCGCGGATCACGACATTTCCGACGGCAGCTACGGCACCATCGCGAAAATATCCGGCTCTGTGCTGGGCGCCCCTGCCACCCAGACTACAGATGTATATATGATGCACACCACAGGCGAAAACACCTGTGCATCCTTCCATGCAGTAGGCTTGACCCTTACCAGCATCAATCTGCGACCCAGTACCGCAGCGCTGTACTATACCGTAGCGTTTTCAGGAGACAGCATGGTTGCCCAGCAGGTGAACGCCTACGGTGTTGCCCTGAGCGTTACGGATATTCCTACTGCGGAAAATATGGATGCCGTGGGCAAATGCACCGTTCTGACAGGCACATTCGGTTCCAGCAACACCCTTTCTTACAGCAACCTGCTGCAGAACATCCTGCAGAAAACCAACGATGACCACATCAACAGCCGCAATGCCCAGCTCCCGGTATACAGCAGTGCATATGTGCAGTTAAAAGACGGCAGCCGGTTGACAGGCTATTACCGGCAGCGCACCCTGAAGGATGTGGTGGAGCAGGCAGACGGCCTGTGGGAGACCCTCTCCTATCCCCAGCGCTCCGGGATTTTGTCCATGTACCAGGAATATGCCGCTGTTATGCAAAACTGGAACATTCCCAACATCTTAAAAGCTTTAGACCAGGAGGAAAATACTTTGCGGATCCTTTCCATCGGACAAAGCCACTCCCAGGATGCCATTTGGCTGCTGCAGGAGGTCCTGCAGACCGAGCGTCCCGATGAGCAGTTCTACATCGCTGAATGTATCCGTTCTGTGACCATGGTAGACCATGTAAAGAACGCCAAAACCGACAACCCCATCTACACCTACTATGTCAACACCGATGGCAAATGGGTGGAAAACGCAGACTGGACCATCCGGCAGGCCCTGCAGGATCAGCGTTGGGATATGGTCATTATCAATGAATCCTGCCGTTATTTGGGTCTGGAGTCCACTATGAAGAAGGGCTATGTTCACGAAATGGCACAGTTCGTCCACGACCAGCTGGACTACGACTTTAAACTGATGTATAACTGGCACTGGACCATTCCCGTCAGTCAGGTGTTCTATATGGACGGCTTTGAGCCCGCGGCTTCCTCCACCTTCTGGAGCACCTATCAGAAGGACTACCAGGCAAACCGTGAGGTACACTACAACTCCATGCGGGCCATGGTGGAAAAGTATATCGAGACCGACACGCTGATCGACGGCATCTTCTACACCGGCACTACCATTCAATACGCTACCGAAGTGCTGGGCATGCCGGAGGCGGAGCTGAGCGGTGAGGACACACCGAAGCTTTATCAGCAGCTGACCCACCGGAGTATGTACCGTGACTACATCCATCTGTCTGATTACGGCCGTCTGTTTGCTGCTTATCAGGAGTATGCCCAGATCTACGGACTGGATCATATTGACGCTGTCAATGTGGATGTGATCAAAGCACACCTGCGGCAGTGGCGGTGGGTACCCGAGGGAGATGTTCCTCTGACCCAGGAGATGAAGGATGCCATCGTGGAATCCGTCAACTACACTCTGCAGCATCCCAACGAGATGCCGGAAACAAAATAACCCCCTCAGGCATCTGCCGCAACCCGCGGCAGATGCCTTTTTCATATCCTGTATCCCACACCCAATATCGTTGGCAGTTGAAAGTTGACAAGTTTCGGTCCGATGGCGCGGCTATGTAGGGGAGGGTCTCTGTGCCCTCCCGAATGCCGCACCGATTATACCAACCGGGTGCGTTTATGCCACTGGGTAACGGGAGGGGATGGAACCCCTCCCCTACAGCGGATGTTCGATGGCGCACCCATGTAGGGGCGGCAAACCTGCTGCCCGCCTGCTGCACCGATTCAAGCATACCCGGTACGATTGAATCCGAAAAAATGGACACCCCCGGAGGGTGTCCATGCTGTTATTATACTGACGGGGAATCTGTTTTTGGAAGCTTCCTGCGCAGGATCAGGAAACATACCAGATGCGCCAGGAATGTAATGACCCATGTGACCGGGTAGGAAAGGAACAGCATCGCCTCTGTATGGAAGGCAGGGATCTGGAATACGGTGAATACCCACACCAGCCGCAATCCGCAGGCGCCCAGCAGCGAAACCACCGTAGGCGCAGTGGGGTGACCCATACCCCGGACCGCGCAGCCCATAATGTCCATAATGCCGCAGAGGAAATAGAAGCTTGCCACGTACCGCATGCGGATCAGTGCCGGCGCAACGATCTCCGGACGGGGATCGTAAATGGAGACCAGGGGTCCGCCCAGCAGATAGGCGGCATTGCCCAGCACCAAGCCGGCAATAGCGGAGCAAAGCAGGCAGGTCAGAACGATCCGCTTGATCCGGGTGTACTTTCCGGCACCGATATTTTGGCTGGTAAAGGTGAGGACACCCTGGCTGAAAGCATTCATGGAGACCCAGACGAAGCCTTCAATGCTGGCGGCAGCAGCACTGCCTGCCATCACCACGGCACCGAAGCCGTTGATGGAGGATTGGAGCACCACATTGGAAAGGGAAAACACAACCCCCTCAAAGCCCGCGGGGATACCCACCTGCAGGATCCGGCGCAGCACCGGAATATCCAGCTTGAGCTTGCGGAAATCAAATTTAACCGCATCGGTCTCCCGCATCAGACACCACAGCACCAGCGCAGCGGAAATGCACTGGGAGATCACAGTAGCCAGAGCAACACCGGCCACATCCATTTTCAAAACGATCACGAAGAAGAGATTCAGCACCACATTGACAACACCGGCAGCGCTGAGATAGTACAGCGGCCGCTTGGTGTCACCCTTTGCCCGGAGAATGGAGCTGCCGAAATTGTAGATCAGCATGGCGATCATGCCGCAGAAATAGATCCGCAGGTAGACCGCGGACAGACCCAGTACCTCCTCCGGTGCTTTCATCAGCCGCAGCAGATCGTCGGCAAACAGCACACCCACCAGGGTCAAAAATGCACCGCTGAGGATGCTTATGAGAATGGCGGTGTGTACTGTTTTGGAGATATTCCCATGGTCCTTGGCACCTATGTACCGGGCGGTCAGCACATTTGTGCCGGTGGAAAGGCCCAAAAACAGATTGGTCATCAGGTTCACCAGAGATCCGGTAGAACCTACAGCCGCCAAAGAGTTCTCGCTGGCGAAATTTCCCACGACGATGATATCCGCTGCGTGAAACAGCAGCTGCAGGATGCTGGAGAGCATCAGCGGCAGAGCAAGCCGCAGCAGCTTGGGCAGGACCGGCCCGTTGCACATGTCAATGGTATAGGATCTCTTTGCCATAAGCACCTCCATGGGGGATAAGATCAGTGGATATCATAGCACCGCTGATTGGGAATTGCAATACAAGAAAACCTTTTTCCGGGAATTTCCCTTGCATTTGCGGGATAGATATGCTATACTCCATGTGCAAAACGAAATACTGCTTATATATATTCATGATTGGATGAATGTTTCTACGAACTACCGTAATAGTTTGCTATAAGCGCCTTGTGCGCAGGCAGCCGTTGCGGTTTTTTTGCGCCCGGAAATGGGAGGTATTATGGAACAGGTACAAAAGATCCACGCCCTGGGACAGGAGAAGATCTCCAAGCTCCTGCTGAAATTCTCCATCCCCTGTGTGATGGGGCTTCTGATCAGCGCCCTTTACAACATCGTGGACCAGATCTTTATCGGAAACAGTGAGCTGGGCTACTTGGGAAATGCGGCAACCGGTGTGTCCTTCCCGGTGATCTGCATTGCCAATGCCTTTGCCTGGTGCATCGGTGACGGTGCGGCATCCTATCTGAGCATCTGCTCCGGCAGACAGGATGCAGACCGGGCTCACAAATGTGTGGGAACAGGCATTACCGTCAGCACCGCCATCAGCCTGGTGCTGGCTGCAGTGTGTCTTTGCTTTGCCCAGCCGCTGATGCGCCTGTTTGGCGCTTCGGAGCAGACCCTTTCCATGGCGGTAGAGTATTTTCAGATCATTGCGGCCATGTTCCCCTTCTATCTTTTGATGAACATTATGAACAGCATGATCCGGGCAGACGGAAGCCCCGCCTATGCCATGGTGGCAATGCTTACCGGTGCAGCGGTCAATCTGATCCTGGACCCGGTGTTTATTTTCCTTATGAAGTGGGGGATCGCAGGAGCTGCCTGGGCCACCGCCATCGGGCAGCTGGCATCTTTTCTTCTGTGCGCAGTATATTTTCTGCGTCCCAAGAGCTTCCGGCTGCGTCTTCACAGCTTCCTGCCCGACCGGCAGGTGCTGAAGGATGTGGTATCCCTGGGCTCTGCCACCTTCGTGTCTCAGATCTCCATTGTGGTGATGGCGCTGGTGTGCAACATCACCCTTGCCCACTACGGCGCACTTTCCCAATACGGACAGGATATTCCCATTTCTGTGTTCAGCATTCAGACAAAGGTGTACACCGTGGTCTGCAACATCGTCACCGGGGTGGTCCTGGGAGGACAGCCCATCTTCGGCTATAACTACGGTGCGGGAAAAATGGACCGGGTGCGCAAAACCTACCGCATGGTGCTGCTGATCTCCATCGCTGTGGGAGCGGCAGCGACGCTGCTGTTCCAGCTTTGGCCGGAGCTGGTGATCAACCTCTTTGGCGCGGGAGACGCGCTGTATATGGAGTTTGCGAAGAAGACCTTCCGGATCTATTTGTCTCTTGTGAGCATCACCTGCCTGGTGAAGATGACCACGGTGTTCTTCCAATCCATCGGAAAGTCTGTCCATGCGGTGATCTCCTCCCTGGTCCGGGACATTCTGTGCTTTACGCCGGCGGCGATCTTTCTGTCTGCGGCCCTGGAAAAGGAAAACCCAGGCAGCGGCATCAACGGCATTTTGCTGTCAGCCCCCATTGCGGATGCCGTGGCAGCGGTGGTGATCCTGTGCCTGACCCTGAGCTTCTTCCGGAAGCTGAAAAAAGCCAATTTTGGAGAAGAACCTTCCGCAAGGTGATATGCGCATCACGCAAAGCCCTCCCTTTTGTCGAACAGACAAAAGGCATCTTCTTTCATTGGTATTTATCATAAAATCGTGTGTTTCTCAATGATATATCGCTGACGCGATATGATATACGGCAAGCCGTATGATATACTTGCTCCGCAAATATGATATAATATCCGTTCCCTCATATGCCGAAGGCATATATCATCGCACGAAGTGCGATATCATATCGAAGATATATCACCCGTTCCGTAAGGAACGGACATCATTAAAAAAGTCACCTTTGTCGGTAGACAAAGTTGACTTTTTTCGTGGTACGGGTGTTCATAACGGACTTATCTGCAATTATAGTGAGTTTAAGACTTCTGTAATATCGTCTGCAATCTGCGTTAATGTTGCTGTGGCATCATTAAAAACGACGTTATCTGTCTCTGATTTCAATTTGATATTGAAAGGACTGATAATTACGGTTACGCTTTCATGCTTTTTCCGGAATATTACGCGGTATTTCGCAATAAACTTATTTCTATTGATTCGCACAAAGCCAGATACTTTTTTCTTTACTTTTGGCTGTATAAGACACCAAAAATCATCTATCTTTCCTGAAAAAGTTATATAAAGCAGTGACGCATATGGGCTGTTATGTGTAAATAATTGATATAGCAGTTCCATTTTTGTTATAGAAAAATCTGTAATAAGTGAACTAAGCAGAAACATTACACATCCAATAATACCATGCCGACCGTTTCCTGTCACAAACAGAATTCCAGCTACTAATAAAGCACAATATTGAGCAGCAATAAAAACAACTCGTTCCCTTTTTGAGGTGTTGATTTGGCCTTTGCGCCAGGCTTGTTCTCTGCTTTTGGCAGACCAAATGGTATGATCCGCATATATCCGGTTTGTAATTTGATAGTACTCTTTATAGAACGCAAATCTTTTTATGCTACGCACCACCTTTTTCTGTAATTATATCCTGTTCTACGAAGCAAGTCAATGTTGTCCTATGTTGTAACAAGCAACGGATTTGCTGTAGCAATCCCGCTTGTCCGGGGTGGCTCCCCTGATACCCTACCCAAAATGATCTGAAAGAAACAGAGACATTCATTCTAAAGCTCAAGAAGAGCAGGCAAACCGTCTGCTCATACATAAGGACATAAAAAATCGAGTGTCCACAACGGTCAAATCCGTTATGAACACTCGATATGAAGTGCGTTGATAATAATGATACGGTTTCAAAAGGTTTCATTTAGTTTCACTCAAAAAATGAAACTATTAAACGGGAAGTGATACTCTTTTTTGGGACTGAAACCATGCTAATCAGCTTGTCAAATTGGATTTGACTGTCTGTTAAATATGTTTCATTTGCCGAGATTAAACTGCGATGCAATTTGCTCTCCCATCTCGCCCTCAAGGTCTTGCGCACCCGCTTCTGCTATATAGTCCAAATCATGGTCGTTAAGATACAAGTAGTACAGTGTAGAATTCTCTCTATCAATACCAATCATGTATATTTGTTTAGGAAAATAATCTTCTTCTCCTTCGGTTACAACCTTAAAAAAGATTCCTTCGTAATAAAACTCAGGTGCAGCAATAAGGTAATAGCCATCGTAGTCAATAACAGGCTCTGTCAAAAACTGATGCGAGTCTGTATAAGCCTTGTAGTCTGCCTCGCATAGTTCAAGACTATCGTATTTTACGATTGCAGTGATAGACTGATAAAAGAAAAATCCAGCATCAACCTTGCCGACAAATTGGACGTTTTGCTCATCAAATTCGTTGTACTTTGGGAAATTATTAAAATCAGTTCCCATATCATCTGCGCACTGGTTGAAGTCAGCTTCGCTTTCAATCGTATAGTAATTTACAGTTGTTGGAATCCCAATGAGGCATAAAACAAAAGTAAACGGATTACACAGTGCTATGATAACAATTAGATTCACCAATGCAGAAAGCCATTTCCGCTTAATATGCATGTTGAACAAGAGCATCAAAACGAAAACAACAATACAAATGCCAACAACAAAAAGCTCACGGTACGGCGTGTAACTCCCATACAGATAGGGTGTTTCTTCTTTCATTTCAAATCCGCCAATTATCGAAATAACGGCCAAACACGAAATTAAAACCAAAGCAAGTCCAATCAATATGACGGCTACAATTTTAATGGGAGAAAGTTTAACTTCTTTCTTAGTCATAGTTGCCCTCCTTTGTAATTTCAGTTTGTTGTGCTGGTGTGGTGCGAATCCATTAGACAAATTCAAGTTTGTCGAATAGATTGTATCAAATTGCTGTGTAAATATCAACCAATATAGAAAAAGCACGATGGCTTCGTATCAAAACCATCGTGCTAATTTGGTACGGGCGACAGGACTTGAACCTGCACGGTTGCCCATTGGAACCTAAATCCAACGTGTCTGCCAATTCCACCACGCCCGCATATTCTTTTGTACCTCTGATTTTTACACGGGGAGGTACCCGAGGTGGAGCGTTTCGACTGATCCACGATATATAAAAACAGGCAAACCTGTCTTTATCAGACAAAGAGATGCAGCACGCTGAGCAAAAACCATGCCGGTACAAGGGCGTAATACATGATTTTCAGCTTTCTGCTTTTTTGATTAATGCCCTGGCACAGCCAATAGATACCAAATAGTGGATACAATGCTGCTTTCGGAATCGTTGGCAAATTGGTGAGGTCAAGGAAAGACAGAACGAGATAAGAAATTCCGCAAATCCAGCCGACAACGAAAACTACTTTTCGTGCCGTTGTCATTTCATTCCATTGCACAGCAATACCTCCCGAAAAAACCTTCACTGAGGTGACATCACCTAAATCCAACGTGTCTGCCAATTCCACCACGCCCGCATATTGAATTGTCGATTTCTTACAGGAGCGCTTGCATTTGTGCGAAGCTTTCAATGCGCCAGCTGCAGCTCAGGGTTTCCGGTACGGCAGCGCACACATAGTGCACCGTGCCGATGTGCGCGTTCCGGGCGCTGCCCAGGTCGCAATCCCGGTCACCGACCATCACGGTATTCTGCGCCTGCATCCCGTACTTTTCCATCAGATACAGCACAGCATCCGGAGCGGGTTTCCAGGCAAAGCCGGCAGTTTCCGGGGCAACGATCTCCCGGAAAAAGGCTGTAAGGCCGTATTTTTCCAGATACTCCAAGGTCTCGGCTTCCTTGCGATGGGTGAAAATATAATTGTACCGCCCGGAATCACAAATTTGCGCAAGGACTTCCCGGATGTCCGCCATGGGCTCTGCCCGCAGCTGCTTTACGGTCTGCAGATGCCGGCTTTGATAGGCTGCAGCCAGTGCATCCCGGGGGATCTGATGCTTTTCGGCATAGAACTGAAGGGCCGTGGGAATATTGGTCAGCATAAGCCCCATAGCTTCCAGCGGGTCGCATTCAAAACCGAATTCTCCCAGGGCGTGATTCAGATCCGCAATGATGGTGGGATAGGTGTCGAACAGGGTGCCGTCAAAATCCCAGATAAAATGCTGAATATTCTGCATGCTTTCCTGCACTGTATAACCCTCCTGCGCGTTTTGCGGAACAGAACCGAAAAAGTCTGGGGCTATTTTATCACGGGAATGGGGGGATGTCAATGCGAAAACCGGGCCCACCCAGGAAAATTATGTAAACTTTTTGGGATTTTTTCGGATTCGTTCTTGACATTCCCCCACTGGATGGGTAAAATAGATTCGGTATCGTGTACGCTGGGGCAGATCGTGCCTTGGCGTTTCATTGAAAACATTCACCGAGGTTTGCGTTTCGCACCTCATGGTTTATTTGTGCTGATATATCCCGTCGGACGGCACCGACGGTTACTTGCCAATTTTACACATGGGGCGTACTACGCTCACCTCTTTGTCTGTACCTATTCTAATAAGGAGGTGTGCATTGATTCTATGGAATTGTTTGAGATCGTAATGATCATTCTGGCTGCCGTAGTTGGCCTGGGCATTGGTATTGCCGTGGGCATTGGCATTCGCAAGCGTTTTGCGGAGCGAGAGATCGGCTCTGCTGAGATGGAAGCGACCCGCCTGATCAACGAAGCCATCCGCAGCGGTGAGAACCGCAAGAAGGAAATGCTTCTGGAAGCCAAGGATGAGATCCATAAATCCCGCACAGAGTACGAAAAAGAAGTCAAAGAGCGCCGTGCTGAGCTGAGCAAGCAGGAACGCCGGCTGCAGCAGAAGGAAGAAACCCTGGACAAGAAGACCGAAGCTTTCGAGCGCAAGGAGGAAGAGCTGGCTCGCCGTATGGCAGAGGTAGCTGCCGCCAAGGAGGAAGCTGAGGCCGTCAAGAAGGCACATCTGGCCACCCTGGAGCAGATCTCCGGCTTGAGCCAGGAGCAGGCCAAGAAATTCCTGCTGGAGACCGTGGAGGAGGATGTCCGCCACGACACCGCAGTGAAGATCAAGCAGATCGAGCAGGAGCTGAAGGACGAGGCCGATCAGAAGGCCCGGGAGATCCTGTCCATTGCCATTCAGCGCTGTGCCGCAGACCATGCGGCGGAAGCCACCGTGTCTGTTGTCCCGCTGCCCAACGATGAGATGAAGGGCCGCATCATCGGCCGTGAGGGCCGGAATATCCGCACCCTGGAGACCATCACCGGTGTGGATCTGATCATCGATGATACCCCCGAGGCCATTACCGTTTCCAGCTTTGATCCGGTTCGCCGCGAGATCGCCCGGCTGTCTTTGGAAAAGCTCATCGCAGACGGCCGTATCCACCCCACCCGCATCGAGGACATGGTGGAGAAGGCCCGCAAGGATGTGGAGCGCACCATCCGGGAGGAAGGCGAGCGCGCCTGCTACGAGACCGGTGTTCACGGTCTGAATCCCGAGCTGGTCAAGATCCTGGGCCGTCAGAAGTACCGTACCTCTTACGGTCAGAATGTTCTGAACCATTCTATGGAGGTAGCACACATTGCAGGTCTCATGGCATCCGAGCTGGGTGTGGATGTGACCCTGGCAAAGCGCGCAGGCCTGCTGCATGACCTGGGCAAGTCCATCGACCATGAGGTGGAGGGCAGCCATGTGCAGCTGGGTGCGGAGATCGCCCGGAAGTACAAGGAAAATCCCGTTGTGGTCAATGCCATTGAGGCGCACCATGGAGATGTGGAACCCAAGACCGTCATTGCTGTGCTGGTGCAGGCTGCGGACGCAGTATCTGCTGCCCGTCCCGGTGCCCGCCGTGAGAATGTTGAAAATTACATCCGCCGTCTGCAGAAGCTGGAGGAGCTCACCGGCTCTTATCCCGGTGTAGAGAAGGCATTTGCCATCCAGGCAGGCCGTGAGGTCCGTATCATGGTCAAGCCGGAGGAGGTCACGGAAGACAATATGATCATCCTGGCACGGGATATCGCAAAGCGCATCGAAGCGGAGCTGGAATACCCCGGTCAGATCAAGGTCAACGTGATCCGGGAGACCAAGGCTGTGGAATTTGCAAAATAACCGTTATGCCCCGAAGCCTGGCTTCGGGGCATTCCCAATAATTAAGGAGGATATGTTATGAATCCTATGATCCGACAGCTCTTCGAAAGACGCTCTGTCCGGGCCTTTACCGACCAGGTCATTGCCCCGGTGGACAAGCAGGTGATCCTGGATGCCGCTGCCCAGGCGCCCACTGCCGGCAACCAGCAGCTGTACACTGTGCTGGACATCACCGATCAGAATATCAAGGATGCCCTGGTGCAGACCTGCGACAACCAGCCCTTTATTGCCAAGAGTCAGCTGGTGCTGATCTTCTGTGCGGACTGTCTGAAGTGGTACAATGCCTACCGGGCAGTGGGGGCAGAACCCAGGAAACCCGGTGTGGGAGATCTTTTGCTGGCGGTGGACGATGCGCTGATCGCAGCGCAGAATGCAGTGGTGGCTGCCCAGAGCCTGGGCATCGGCTCCTGCTATATCGGGGATATTATGGAAAACTATGAGCAGCAGAAGGCGCTTCTGGGCCTTCCCAAGTATGTGTTCCCCGCTGCGATGCTGGTGTTCGGCTACCCCACGGAGCAGCAGCAGGAGCGGGAAAAGCCGCCCCGTTCGGACCGGAAGTACATCGTCCATGAAAACGCTTACCGCATCCAGGATGCCGGGGAGCTGGAGCAGATGCTGCGGGTGAAGGCAGGTCAGCCGGACTATGACCAGTGGCTGCAGGCCTTCTGCAAAAGAAAGTACAACTCGGATTTCTCCCGGGAAATGACCCGCTCTGTAGGGAAGTATCTGGAAGAATTCTTCTAAAACTGGCTTTTTTAAAAATCTTTTCAAAAGATTCATAAAATTTTCACGGAAATCCTGCAAATAATGCTTGCATTTTCCAGCGGTGTGGGGTAATATATAGCTGTTAGCACTCAGAATGCTTGAGTGCTAATCCCTATGTAGATACAGGCTGCTCCGGCTGCCGTCTAATAATCGATTGGAGGAACTGTTATGAAACTGAAACCTATGGCAGACAACATTCTGCTGAAACAGACAGAGGCTGAGGAGACCACCTCCTCCGGCATCATTCTGGCAACTACCAATAAGGAAAAGCCCGCCATTTACGAGGTCATGTCCGCCGGTCCCGAAGTGAAGGGAATTCAGGCAGGGGACAAGGTCGTTGTGGGCCAGTTCATCGGCAACGATCTGAAGCTGGATGGCGTGGACTATAAGTTCGTGAAGCAGGAAGATGTTCTTGCCATCGTAACTGACTAATCAGGAGGAATTGAAATCATGGCAAAGTTGATCGTTTATGGCGAGGAAGCTCGCAAGAAGCTGCAGTCCGGCATTGACCAGCTGGCTGATACCGTCAAGGTAACTCTGGGCCCCAAGGGCCGCAATGTGGTGCTGGGCAGAAAGTTCGGCTCTCCCCTGGTCACCAATGACGGTGTGACCATCGCTAAGGATATCGAGCTGGAGGATCCCTTTGAGAACATGGGCGCACAGCTGATCCGTGAGGTGGCTACCAAGACCAACGATGTTGCCGGTGACGGCACCACCACTGCTACCGTTCTGGCACAGGCAATCACCCGTGAGGGTCTGAAGAACCTGGCTTCCGGTGCAAATCCCATGGTCATGCGCAAGGGCATCGAGAAGGCTGTTGACGCAGCAGTTGCTGCCATCAAGGAGCACTCCGTTCCCGTGAACGGCTCTGAGGACATTGCCCGCGTCGGCACTGTTTCCTCCGGTGACGAGTCCATCGGCGCCCTCATCGCAGAGGCAATGGACAAGGTTGGCACTGAGGGTGTCATCACCATCGAAGAGAGCAAGACCGCTGAGACCGGTCTGGATGTGGTGGAAGGTATGCAGTTCGACCGGGGCTACATCTCCCCCTATATGGTCACCGATACCGACAAGATGGAGGCCGTCCTGGACGATGCCCTCATCCTGATCACCGATAAGAAGATCGCTTCCATTCAGGAGATCCTGCCTGTTCTGGAGCCTGTTGTCAAGGCCGGCAAGAAGATGATGATCATTGCCGAGGATGTGGAAGGCGACGCACTGGCAACCCTGCTGGTGAACCGTCTGCGCGGCAACTTCAACTGCGTCTGCGTGAAGGCTCCCGGCTTTGGCGATCGCCGCAAGGAGATGCTGCAGGATATCGCAGTGCTCACCGGCGGTACTGTGATCTCCAGCCAGCTGAACATGGAGCTGACCGAGGCTACCATGGCAGATCTGGGCCGCGCCCGTCAGGTGGTCGTCACCAAGGACAACACCACCATCGTTGACGGTGCAGGCAACTCCGAGGCTATCCAGGCCCGGGCACATCAGATCCGCAGCGCCATTGCTACCACCAACTCTGACTACGACCGTGAAAAGCTGCAGGAGCGCCTGGCAAAGCTCAGCGGCGGTGTTGCTGTCATCAAGGTAGGCGCACAGACCGAGGTTGCTATGAAGGAGCAGAAGCTGCGCGTTGAGGATGCACTGAATGCAACCCGCGCTGCAGTTGAGGAAGGCATCGTAGCCGGCGGCGGTACCGCTCAGGTCAACGCCATTGCCGCTGTTGAGAAGCTCATTGCAAAGCTCAGCGGTGATGAGAAGACCGGTGCCAAGATCGTGGCAACCGCTCTGCAGGCTCCCATCCGCCAGATCGCAGAGAATGCCGGTGTGGACGGCAGCGTGGTCTTTGAGAAGATCAAGAACTCCAAGAAGGTTGGCTTCGGCTACAACGCATACACAGAGCAGTATGTGGATATGATCGCTGCCGGCATCGTGGATCCCACCAAGGTGACCCGTTCCTCCCTGGAAAATGCCGCATCCATCGCAGCCTGCGTGCTGACCACGGAGTCTCTGGTTGCTGACAAGCCTGCACCTGAGGCAGACGCTGCAGCAATGGCTGCCGCAGCACAGGGCGGCATGTATTGATCCCTGCATAAACAAGTCAAAACAGCACACCGGGTAGTTTTACCCGGTGCGCTTTTTGCGTTTCAGGAAAAGCGTTTGACAAAAGGCTTTTTTCGGTATATGCTACTATTTGGTAGAAAAATGCGGCATTTTGCCGCAGTGGAGGTTATTATGGAAGAGAAAAAGCAAGTAAAATTCTCCACACGGTGGGGATTTATCCTGTCTGCTGTGGGTTCTGCGGTGGGCATGGCCAACGTGTGGGGATTCCCGGCAAAGATGGGTGCCAATGGCGGCGGCGCCTTTTTGGTGGCCTATTTGATCTTTGTGGCGCTGTTCAGCGTGGTGGGCCTTTCGGCAGAATATGCCATCGGCCGCCGTTCCCGCACCGGCACACTGGGCTCTTATAAGGCAGCCTGGGCGACCCGGGGAAAGACCATGGGCAAAGCCGGTGGTGTTTTGGGCTGGCTGCCTCTGGCAGGCTCTATGTGCATCGCCATCGGCTACGCGGTGATCATTGCCTATGTTCTGAAGGCATTTTGGGGCTCTGTCAGCGGTGAGCTGATGAAGGTGGATACCCAGCAGTGGTTTGAAGGCTTCTCCGGTGCGGATTACTCGGTGATCCCCTTCCACATCATTGTGGTGGTGGGTACGCTGCTGACCCTGCTGTTGGGCGCAAAGAGCATCGAAAAGAGCAACAAGATCATGATGCCCGTGTTCTTTGTGATCTTTGTGGTGCTGGCCATCCGGGTGGCACTGCTTCCCGGTGCGCTGGAAGGCTACAAGTTTATGCTGACCCCCGATTGGTCCAAGCTGGCAGACCCGATGGTTTGGGTCTGGGCTATGGGACAGGCCTTCTTCTCCCTGTCGGTTACCGGCAGCGGCATGGTCGTTTACGGTGCTTACCTGGATGACGGTGAGGATGTTGTGAAGGTAGCGGTCCGTACAGCTGTTTTCGATACCATTGCCGCATTGGTGGCAGCAATGGTCATCATTCCCGCCTGTTTTGCCTACGATCTGGATGTGGGCGCAGGTCCTGCCCTGCTGTTTGTCACGCTGCCCCGGATCCTGCAGGATGTGCCTATGGGCGGCCTGTTTGCGGTGATCCTGTACACTGCCATGGTATTTGCCGGTGTCAGCTCTCTGCAGAATATGTTTGAGGCAGTGGGCGAATCCCTGCAGTACCGCTTCCCCAAGCTGAGCCGCAAGGTGGTGCTGGTGCTGCTGTGCGTCATCTGCCTGGGTGTTGGCTTGCATATGGAGCCCATTGCAAAGTGGGGTCCCTGGATGGACATCGTTTCCATTTACATCATTCCCATTGGCGCGACCCTGGGTGCTATCTCCTGGTTCTGGGTCATGAAGAAGAAGGACCTGCTGGAGGAGATCAACAAGGGAACCCTGCGTCCCCACGGGATGCCCTGGTACTGCGCAGGCCGCTATGCGTATGTGCTGTGCGCTGCCATTTTGTGCTGCGTAGCCCTGTTTATGCAGGTGGCATTCTAAGCCCGCTGGCTATGCATGAAAGAAGGTGACAGCGTGAGTAATCAGCTGGAAAAAAAGTATGGCTTATTTACCGCTATCTGTATGGTGGTGGGTATCGTAATTGGATCGGGTGTGTTTTTTAAGGCACAAACGATCCTGCAAAAGACCGGCGGCAATATGCCCCTGGGTATCCTGGCATGGATCATTGGCGGTGCCATCATGCTGGTGTGTCTTCTGACCTTTTCCTTTATGGGGCAGAAATATGTCCGGGTCAACGGCCTGGTGGACTATGCGGAAGCAACGGTGGGCCCCCGGTACGGATACATGATGGGCTGGTTCTCCGGAACGATCTATTTTCCCGGAATGACCTCCGCCCTGGCATGGCTGTCCGCCCGGTACACCCTGGAGTTTATCACCTCGGCCAATCCCAATTTCCCCATGACGATCCCTGCCAGCCAGGGCGGCTGTATCATCGGTCCGGAATGTATGGCGCTGACGCTGTTTTATCTTTGCGCCATCTACGCGCTGAATATGCTTTCTCCGAAGCTGGCAGGAAAATTCCAAACATCCACCACGGTGATCAAGCTGATCCCCCTGGGGCTGATGGCCATTGTGGGCCTGATCTACGGAATCGTAAGCGGTGTGCTGCAGGAGAATATGACCACCGCAGCCCAGTTGGAAAACGCGGTGTCGAATCCGCTGTTTACCTCTGTGTGCGCCACGGCCTTTGCTTACGAAGGATGGATCGTTGCCACCTCTGTGAACGCAGAGATCAAAGAGCCCAAGAAAAACCTGCCCAAGGCCATGGTGATCGGCGGCATCGTGATCATTGCAGTGTATCTGATGTATTACATCGGTGTGGCAGGAGGCGCCACCAACCAGCAGCTGATCGACATCGGCGCACCGGTGGCATTTACCAATATTTTCGGAAGCGTCCTGGGCAATGTGCTGAATCTGTTCATTGCCATATCCTGCCTGGGAACCACCAATGGCCTGATGATGGGCTGCAGCCGGTGTATGTACTCCCTGGCGGTGCGGAAAAGCGGACCGGACCCAGAAATGTATGCCCAGGTGGACAGCCGCACCAATACCCCCACAAACTCTGCAGTGTTTGCGCTGCTGGTAACGGCAGCCTGGTTCCTCTACTTCTATGCCAGCAATTTGGCATGCATCTGGACAGGTCCTTTTGTCTTTGACTCTACAGAGCTGCCGATCATTACCGTATATCTGATGTACTTGCCCATGCTGATCCAGTGGATGCGCAAGGAAAAGCAGCTTTCTGTGATGCGTCGGTTCGTATTGCCGATCCTGGCGTTCTGCGGCAGCGTGTTTATGGTGGTTGCCTGTGTATTTAGTCACAAGTGGGGCTGCCTGTGGTATCTGATCGTATTTGCTGTGATCATGACCATTGGTTGGTTTGTGAACAAAAAGCGTAAGTAAATTAAAAAATCCCACGGAGGAAACTCCGTGGGATAAAATCCGCCCCTGCCAAATGGCAGGGGCGGTAAGTTTTTCAATCAGGACAGGGGGTAACGGCTGGGCAGCATGGTGTGACGCAGCAGGTAGACAGCGTCAGCATCGGAGGTCAGACCGTCACCGTTTACATCGGCGCTCTGGTTGCCATGGAGAGGATAACGACCGGGCAGCATGGTGTGACGCAGCAGGTAGACGGCATCAGCATCAGTGACCACATCGTCACCGTTCATATCGCCGCGAATGGCATCGCCCTGAACGCGGAAGGTAACCTCGTCGGAGCAGTTGTACAGGGACTCGCCGTTGTAAGTATAAACGATCACGCGGTAAGTACCAACATCCAGAGTCTTGGACAGACCGGAGGTGGCCTTTTCAACCAGCTCCACCTGCTCCCACTTATCACCGTTCTGCTTCTCGATGAGCACATTGCAGTGGGTGGTGTTCACAGTGCTGCCCCAAGTGAAGGTGACGGGCTCACCGGCCTTGGTGGTTGCAGCTACGGTAACAACTGCTTTTCCGGGGAGATTGCCAAGCAGATCGTCAAAGTCAATGGAAGGCACATCTGCAGCGCTGACATAAACAACCGCAGACAGTACGACGGACAGGATCATGATGGTTGCCAAAACAAGGCTGATAATTCTTTTATTCATTTTAACCTCCTGAAAATACAGTTGCATCGGCTGCCGAAGCACAGAAACCGTACAAATGTGTATAGTAAGACACTATCTACATCTATATTAGCACAACTTAACACAATTGACAAGTAAGTATTTCCTTATTTTGTGTAAAAATTTTCAACGGTCTCTGACAAACATTGCGCTCATCAGGGGCTTTTTAAAGAACTGAACAAACCGGGCGCACTTGACCAAAAACGCATAGTACACGGGGTATCCGCAGCCGAAGAGGGATTCGGTATTTCCCATGCCCTTGGCAAGGATCACATCTGCCGCGGCAAAGGCGTCCTTTGTCTGCTGATTTGCCCGTTCCAGGCAGGTGCCGCCAATGGCGTTGCCGCTGTCAAGGATGGGGAAGGGAATGCCCACAGCCAGTGCGTCCTCCCGGGTGGCGTCGTTGGAGACAACACCGCCCCGCACCAAAAAGGTGATCTGAAGATGGGGGTACACCTCCTGCAGGAGCTCTGCAAAGACCCGGTCAAATCCAATCTCGCCTGCGTTATCCGTGACATACAGAAGCTTTTTGCCCCGCTCCAGATCCCTAAGGAACTGCCGGTAGCAATCCCGGTCCAGCTCCAAAGCCGCAGCGGAATCCAGCATGGAATCCAGCTTTTCAAAGCTGACCTGCCCGTGGAGGGCGGAAAAATCCAGATAATTTCCCAAAACCGCAAACTGCAGGCCCGCATAAATGGGGTCAGAAGCGGCCTTTGCCCGCTGCCGGATCACATCCAGCCGCTCCAGCACAAACTGGTTGGAGAGGGCTTTTTCCTCCCGGAAGCGGTCCGGGTCGATGCCGTAAAACTCTGCGATCTGCTGGTCTACAAGACCTCCCAGCACCGCAGAGTCCATGTCCGCGGGGGATTGGGCATACATCAGCATCATCCGCTTGCCCATTTCCGTTGCCTGGGCATCGGTGCCCAGGGTCCGTAAAAGCTGCAGCCGCTTGCCCATAAAGCATTCGGCGCAGACAGCATTCATCGGAATACTCATAATGCCAGCTTCACCACGATCTTTGTATAGTCATTGGGGGTGTCCAAATGGCAGCAGGGGGCATGGGCATCCTCCGGATAGAGCACATAGCACATACCGGCCTCCATGGTGATGGGGGTGGAGCTGCCCAGGTACAGACCGCAATCCTTTTCCTGATTGAACTCGCCTACCAGGGAGACACTGTCAGTAGGGGCCCAACCGCAAACCTCCTTGCCGGCCAGAACATACTGAATGTCCAGGAACTTTTCATGGGCTTCCAGCTTTGCCCCCTCCAGGGCGTGGGTCGTGCCCTGCTGCACCATGACCTTGCCGCAGCTGAGGGGATAGGTGGCAGGCTCCCAGGTTTTCAGGGAGTTGACCACTTCCATAGCCTCCTTCAGACCGGGGATCACAGATGTGTAGCGTTCAATTTCTTTCCAGGGACAGATGATCATAATAAACTTCCTTTCTATGTCAGTAAATAAGAATTCAGATATTAAAGAGACAGCTTTGTCAGGTCGGAGAAGCGCTCCAGCCGGGCAATATAAGAATCGGGCGCGCCGAAGCCATAGGCTGCGAAGATAAAGGGAATGCCCGCTTCCCGGCAGGCATCCAGGTCGCCCTGGGTGTCACCGATATAGACAGCGCTTTGGATGTTATGCTCCTGCATCAGCCGCTGAATGGTCTTTCCTTTGCTGGTGCCGGTGTCTCCGAAGGACAGGTAGCCGGACATCAGATCCGCAAGCTCCAGCTTGTCGGCAGCCTGCTGGGCATAGCCCTTTTGCCCGTTGGTAACGATAAACAGCCGATGCTCCCGGGCAAGGGTCTGGCAGGTGCTGCGCAGGTCGGGGTAGCCAATGGCGGGGGATGCAAACTGTGCGATATCCCGGTCCATCCGGGTGATGCACCGGTCCATCAGCGCATAGCGCTCCGGTGCGGGGACAACATCGGCAAACAGACCGTCTGCCAGTGCGGTCATGGTTCTGCCGAACAGGGGGGTCAGAATATCCTTTGTGACATGCAGACCCTGGATCCCCTCTTCTGCCAGCTGGGCATTGTAGGAGCTTGCCAGCAAGCTCCGGGAATCCCAAAGGGTGCCGTCTACATCAAAAATAATGCTTTCGTATTTCATGTGGTTTCCTCCAGCAGCTGCATGCTGCGGCTTAAAAGTGCGACATCCGGATTGCTGTTTTCCATTTGGACAAAACCGGGGCCGTCACTGAGCAGATCTGCAGCCTCCAGGCGGCGCAGGGTCTGCCGGGCAGTTCCCAAAGAGCCGTCCAAAAGCACTGTATTTTCCCCTAAAAGTCCGCGGATCGTATCTTTGACCAAGGGGTAGTGGGTGCAGCCCAACACCGCAGCATCCAGCCGGTTTTCGTAGGGGGCAAGGAGCGGCTGCAAAAAGCCGCGGATCTCCGGTTCCGGGCGGCCCTGCTCAATGCGCTCCACCAGCCCGGGCAGGGCGATGGGAAAGACCTGCATATTGGGAAACCGCTCTGCCAAGTGGGCGAATTTTTCTTCCCGGAGGGTCACCGGGGTGGCAAGGACGCCCACCCGGGCGCAGGGGAAGTGGTCTGCTGCCAGCTTCAGTGCCGGTTCGATCCCTACGATAATGGTGTCCGGGTAGCGCTGGCGAAGCTGGGTAATGGCTGCGGCGGTGGCGGTGTTGCATGCCACCACCAGGGCCTTGACATCCCGGGACAGCAGGCTGTCCGCTGCCCCGAAGGTCAGCTGCTGCACAGCGTCTGTGGAGCGGGTGCCGTAGGGGGCATTGGCAGAGTCTCCGAAGTACAGGAATTTTTCCCTGGGCATCAGGCGGACCAATTCGCGCAAAACGCTGATGCCGCCCAGGCCGGAGTCAAACACGGCAATATAGTCTTCTTTTTTGTGCATGGTCTCACCTGCCTTTTAAAGTATGCATTGGGGCCGTCAGGCGGTTTGCTGTGCCAGGGCGACCTGTGCGGTTTTGATCTTTTTGAGCATATAGATGCAGATGGGGATGGCCATCACCAGGGAAAGGATATCCGCAACTGCCTGCACAGAGGCAATGCCGTAAGCGCCCCACAGTGCTGCCATGGGGAAGAGGATGGGCAGGAAGCAGCTTCCCTGGCGGGAGGTGGAAAGCAGCAGTGCGCCGCCGGCGTTGCCCAGACCGGAGCACAGCATATTCACAATGGCGACCCATGCGTGGATGGGCAGGGCGATACTCTGCAGCCGGATGCTCAGAGCACCGATGCGCATCATTTCCGGGTCTGTGCCGGCAAATTTTTCAATGATCCAATCCGCACCGAAGATGCACACAACGGCCATCACCAGCGCGCCGAAGAAGGCAATGGCTGAGGCAAACTGGTAGCTGGCCTTTACCCTGTCAAAGCGCTTTGCGCCCCAGTTAAAGCCTGCCACCGGCTGGAAGCCCGTGCCAAAGCCCAGAATAATACTGAAGGGGAACATCATGACCTTGGTGCAGACACCGATGCCTGCCAGGACAGAGTCGGAGATGTTGCCTGCCATATCGTTGAGCAAAATGGCGGCAACCACAGCCAGACCGCTGCGGAACATGGAGGAAGAACCCACGCTGACGATCTGACCGATAATGTCCATGCTGAAGTGGAAATTGCGGATGCTCAGATGCAGCAGGCTTCTGCGGGTGATGTAGGGGAAGATCAGAATGGCGAAGCTGACCACCTTGGAGATGGCGGTGGCAAGGGATGCACCGGCAACACCCATGGCAGGCAGACCCAAAGCCGGCACACCGAAAATAAAGAGCGGGTCCAGTACGCAGTTGAGCACACCGCCAAAGCTCATGCCGATCATGGAAAGGGTGGCGCTGCCTTCGCTGCGCAGACACTGGTTCATCACAAAGCTGGTGGCCATAAAGGGGGCGGCCAGCAGCACATAAGTAGCATAGTCAATGGAATGCTGCAGGCAGGTGTCGGTAGCACCCAGCAGACGGACCATAGGTGTCATGAAAATACTGCCAAACACCGTCAGCAGTGCGCCCAGGCCGAAGGCGATAAAGAAAGCTGTGGACAGCACCTGGCTGGCCTTCTTTTCATTTCCCTCGCCCAAAAGACGGGCAATATAGCTGTTGGCACCCACTGCCAGCATGGAACCGCACATCATGATCAGCTGATCCAGGGAGGAGTTGACGCTGACCGCAGCCGTTGCCTCCGTGCCCAGGCCGCTGACGAAGAAGGTGTCTGCCAGGGAGTAGATGGAGTTGATCAAAAAAGCAATGATGGTGGGAACTGCCATTTTAATGATCACCGATCCCACCGGCTCGTTGATCATCATTTGTTTTCGTTTTTCCTGTTTCTCCGGGTCGTTTTTTCTCATTTCTACACTACCTTTTTCTCGAAAATGGTTCTCAGATTTTCACACAAGGAACAAATAGTACACGGCAAAGGCCATGGCAATACCGATGCAGATACCTGCCACGACCTGCAGCGGGGTGTGTCCCACCAGCTCCTTCAGCTTCACCTCGGGCAGATCCTCCGATTCCAGGATCCGGATGATCTCGTTGAGCATGATGGCCTGCTTGCCGGTCTCCTGACGAACACCCATGGCATCGTGGCACACCACCACGGCAAATACCCCCGTCAGGGCAAAGGCAAAGGAATTAGTGCCGTTAAGCAGGGCGGTAATGGTGGTCAGGCTGGCCACCGTGGCGCTGTGGCCGCTGGGCATACCGCCATCTCCCACCAGCCGTTCCCAGATCAGCCGCTTGTGGATGATCAGATTGATGATCACTTTAATCAGCTGGGCGACAAACCAGGCAGACATGGCGGTCATTAAATAAGGGTTGGTCAACAGATCGATCAGCCATTGCATGAGGCGTTGCTCCTTTTGTGTTTTTCTTTGTGGGGACAGCATTCCATTATCTATACTATTATATCCTGTATTTTCTCTCAAGTAAAGACAGATTTCATCTTGCAAGCGCGTAAATTTTTGTTATAATGAGAATGAATAGAATCATCTGCAGAAAATTTGCGGGAAAGGAAGACCGTGCCTATGAAAAAGCTGATCGCGCTGCTGCTGGCGATGACCCTGGCGGTGTTTGCCCTGGGCTGTACAGAAGCAGCAGACCAGGCCGAAACAACTGCGCTGACTCCTGCACCGGAGACCACCGTGCAGACGCAGCCCTGGGAGTCTGATCTGCCGGGTACGGTGATCGGCATTGCGTTGCCCAACGACACAGAGCCGTTTTGGGTAGAAAGTGCGGCCGCGCTGCGCCAGCAGCTGGAGGAGATGGATTATCGGGTGGCCATCCTGACTGCCGACGATGATCTGCAAGATCAGGTCTATAATGTGGAGGAGATCCTTTATAATCATGTGCAATGCCTGGTGGTTGCGGCTATCGATTCCCTGGCGCTGGTGGAACTGGAAGCCCAGGCCCAGGAACAGGGTATCCCTGTGGTGGCATATGACCGGATGCTGATGAACACCGATGCGGTGGATGGCTGTGTCTGCTTTGACTATGAGCAAATGGGCAAGGATATGGCCCAGGAGCTGGTGGTGCAGCGTCAGCTGGACGATCCCAAGGCGGTGGGAAGAAGCTATACCATCGAGTTTTTCATGGGGGCACCGGAAAATCATAACGCAATGCTGCTGCACAGAGGCGCGCTTTCCGTGCTGAAGCCCTATTTGGACAGCGGTGTCCTGGAAAGTGCATCCGGCAGGATCGCCTTTGAGGACACCTGTATTTCCGGGGACGCGGAGGCAATATACAACGCATGCCTGGACCGGTTGAACCGGGAGTATACCGAGAAGAAGCTGGACATCTGCTTTGCCGGTTCGGATCTGATCGCGGATCAGTGCGCCCAGGCGTTTCTGGATTGCGGCTACACGGAGCTGACCTGGCCTTCTGTGATGGGACAGGGTGGCGGCCTGGAAAGCGTCAAGGCAGTGGTGGAGCAGACCCGTCTGTTCACGGTACATACAGATCCGGAGGCACTGGCTGAGGCCTGTGCGGAAATGGTCCATGGTCTGCTGAACGGTCAGCTGACGGTGACTGATGGGGATTGTATGAACAACCATGCCATCGAAGTTCCGGTGACCTATGTGGAACACAAGGTGATCACCCGGGAAAACCATCAGGAGGAGCTGGTGCAGACCGGGATCTACACCCAAAAGGAGCTGCCCTCGGAAGAGGAAGAAAAGAAAGAATAAAGACAGCGGTCCGGTGGGAAGCATCCACCGGACCGTTTTGCTTGCTGCACCGATTATACGTACCCGGTACGATATTTTATCCGCGTAACGAAAGAAAACCACTCATGCCCGCAGGCATTTCACATGGCGCAGCCGTATATCACACGCGAAGCGTATATCACAAATCCGTAAGGATTTATATCACTTAAATTTGCCCCTTCCCTACGGCTGCTGTTCGATGGCGCACCAATGTAGGGGAGGGCCTCTGCGCCCTCCCGCAAACCGCACCGATTATACGAACCCGGTGCGGATCGATGGTGCGGTGTCTGCCGGCGGCGGGAGCAAGCCCCCGGCCTGCACACGCATAGGGATAATTGTCAATAAAATGCATTGCCTATGTGGCGGGATTCCCATGGGCTGCACTGGCGAAAACGGCTGTAGGTTATACACAAATCGTTTACACTTTTTATATTGATTTCGCTGGGCAACGGTGGTATTCTACAATAGACGAAGAATTGCGAAATTGTGAAGGATGAGGAGCTTTTTGATGGCAAAATTCAGTGTAAAAAAACCGCTGACGGTTTTTGTGGCGGTGATCGCTGTGTTGGTGCTGGGTGTGGTGGCGTATTTGAATATGACACCGGACCTGCTGCCCAACATGGACTTTCCCTATATTATGATCATGACCACCTATCCCGGTGCAAGCCCGGAGAAGGTGGAGGCAGAGATCACAAAGCCCATGGAGCAAGCCATGGCGACTTTGGAGCATATTAAAGAGATCTCTTCCACCTCCTCGGAGAATTACAGCATGCTGATGCTGGAGTTTGAGGAGGATGTGAATCTGGATACCATTGGCGTGGATATCCAGCAAAGCATCAGCAGCCTCCGATCCGGCTGGGATGACATGGTGGGCGCGCCTTATGTGCTGAAGATCAACCCCTCCATGCTGCCGGTGGAGGTGGCTGCGGTGTCCATGGATGGCATGGACAATGTGCAGCTGACCCAGTTTTTGGAAGAGGAGCTGATGCACAAGCTGGAGGGTGTCAGCGGTGTTGCCCGGGTGAGCACCTCCGGTGCGATCCAGCAGCAGCTGCATGTGGTGCTGGACCAGGAGAAGATCGACAGCCTGAACCAAAGCATCGCAGATGCTATCAACACCAAAATGGATGACGCCCTTTCGGAGCTGAATAAGACCAAGAAGGAGCTGGAGGATGCCCAGGCCAAGCTGGATTCCGGAAAAGGACAGCTGGATGCCGGCAAAGACGCGCTGATCGGTCAGACCGCTGCCGGTGAGGCAGAGCTGAGCTATCAGCAGGCCCAGCTGCTGGCGACCCGGTCGGAGCTGAAGACCCAGCTGGCGCAGCTGGAGTCTGCCAAGACCCAGCTGGAGACCACCTTGACCGTGCTCAGATCCGTCAAGGACGGCCTGGATTCCCTCACCGGTGAGGACAGCCGGCTGCAGCAGGAGCTGGAGACCCTGCAATCCATGCAGAAAACAGCGGAAGAACTCCGGCAGCGCCAGGCAGAAATGGATGCAAAGATCGCCCAGATCGAAAACAGCGGCGCTTCTTCGGAGGAGATCGCCCAGCAGCTGGAGCAGCTGAAGGCAAGTGCGGACTATGTGCAGCTTCAGAGCGAGAAGGCCCAACTGGAAGCCCAGCTTTCTGCCCGGGGTCTGACGGAGGAGCTGCTTCCTGCCCGGATCACCCTGACGGAAACGGCACTGAAGCAGATCCGGGAGCGGATCGATGCTTTGAAGGAGCTGCTTGCCCAGCAGGGTGTGGATTTGGAATTGCTGGATACCACCCTGGCGGAAATGGAAAACAATATGCTGCAGCTGCAGGAGGGCATGAAGGCCATTGAAGAGGGCATTGCTCAGATCGACAGCGGCATGCTGCAGATGAAGGATGCCCAAAAGCTGCTGGCAGAGCAGAAAGCTGCCGGCCTGCTGGAAATGGCGGCAGCGGCCACGGAAATGTCCGTGGGCGGCGCCACCATCACCAGCGCTATGACCCAGCTGGAGGGGGGCATCGATACCCTGCAGACCACCCGGGAGGACACGCTGAAGCAGGCGGATCTTACCAAGATCCTCACCATGGAAATGATCAGCAACATCCTCACAGCCCAGAATTTTGCCATGCCTGCCGGCACCATCACCGACGAAGGTGTCAGCTACATGGTGTCCGTGGGCAAAGAAATAACCACTGCCCAGGAGCTGGAGGCGCTTTTGCTGTTTGATATGGGCATGGAGGACCTGGAGCCCATTTATTTAAAAGATGTGGCAGCGGTCATGGTCACGGACAACCGCAGCGAGACCTATGCAAAGCTGGGTCAGCGGGACGGTGTGATCCTCAGCTTTGAAAAGCAGAGCACCTATGCCACCGCAGAGACCACGGATAACATCAACCGCCGCTTCGTGCAGCTGGAAATGGAGTATCCCGGTCTGGAATTCGTTTCCCTGATGAACCAGGGCGACTATATTTACCTTATTGTGGACACCATCACCAGCAGCCTTTTGCTGGGTGCGCTGTTTGCAATTTTGGTGCTGTTCCTGTTTTTGAAGGACCTGCGCCCCACTTTTATTACCCTGTGTTCCATTCCTGTCAGCGTGATCTTTGCCATCGTGCTGATGTATTTCTCCGGTGTGACCATCAATATGATCTCTCTGTCCGGTCTGGCTGTGGCGGTGGGCATGCTGGTGGATAACTCCGTGGTGGTCATTGAGAATATCTACCGCTTGCGGGCCAAGGGTGCCAATGTGATCCAGGCAGCGGTGTCCGGCGCCCAGCAGGTGGCAGGGGCGGTCACCGCCGCCACACTGACCACCGTTTGCGTCTTTGCCCCCATCGTCTTTGTCAAGGGCATTACAAGACAGCTGTTTACAGATCTGGCGCTGACCATGACCTACTCTTTGATGGCCAGCTTGATCGTGGCGCTGACCCTGGTGCCTGCAATGGCATCGGGGATGCTGCGCAAGGAAAAGAAGACCAAGCAGGTCGTTATGGACAAGATGCTTGCCGTGTATGAAAAGGCTGTGGCATGGTCACTTTCCCACAAGGCGGTCGTGCTGAGTGTATCGGCAGTGCTGCTGGTGGTCACAGCGGTGCTGAGCCTTGCCCGGGGCTTCATCTTTATGCCCACCATGGATATGCCCAATGTGACGGTGAATATCACCATGCCGGAGGATGCGACTATGGAAAAGGCCGCGGACCTGGCAGATGAGGTGCTGGCCCGGATCGACACCCTGGAGGGTATCGAGACCGTGGGTGCGATGATGGCCACCTCCGGAAGCCTCTTGGGCGGCATAGGCGGTGGTGGCGGCGGCAGCTACGATGTGACGGTGTATGTAACCTTGTCCGATGATACTGCCTCCGGTGCTGCCATGGGCGAACAGATCACCCAGCTGTGTCAGGATATGGAGTGTACCGTCAGTGCATCGTCGGCAATGCTGGATATGAGCATGCTCTCCGGAAGCGGCATTTCCATGGAGATCTATGCCAACGATATGCAAGCTTTGCAGGATGCGGCAAAGAAGGCTGCGTCGGTTTTGGAGGAGCTGGAAGGCGTGGAGTCGGTCTCCGATGGTCTGGAGGATGCTGCACCGGCCCTTTTGGTGAATGTGGACCGGAACAAGGCCATGCAGAAGGGCATCACCGTGGCGCAGATTTATATGGAGCTTGCCGGGGCGCTGCAAACCTCCACCACCGGTATGACCATGAACCTGGAGGGCAATTACACCTCCGTGATCATTGAAAAGCCCCAGGAGGCGGCATTGACCGTCCAGGAGCTGGAGAACTATCCTTTTACGGTCACCACCCAAATGGGGCAGACCAATGAATTTGTTCTCAGTGATGTGGCAGAGGTGGAAAAGACCACCAGCCTCAGCACCATTTCCCGTATCTCCCAGCGGCGGTATCTGACAGTGAACGCCACCCTGGAGGAGGGAGAGAATGTGACCCTGCTCACCAGCCAGGCGAAGCGGGCAATGAACGGGACCGATCTGGGGCAGGGCGTCACCTATGAATTCACCGGTGAAAATGAGACCATCATGGAAGCGGTGGAGCAGATGGGTCTGATGCTGCTTTTGGGTATTTTGCTGGTGTACCTGGTGATGGTGGCCCAGTTCCAATCCCTGAAATCTCCCTTTATCGTCATGTTTACCATCCCCCTGGCCTTTACCGGCGGCTTCCTGGCGCTGCTGCTGTGCGGCATGGAGGTGAGCGTGATCTCGCTGATCGGTTTTATTATGCTTACGGGTATCATCGTCAACAACGGCATCGTGCTGGTGGACTATATCAACCAGCTACGTCTGGAGGGTATGGAGCGCAAAGCTGCCATTCTGGAAGCCGGCAAGACCCGTATGCGTCCCATTCTGATGACCACCATCACTACGGTGCTGGGTCTGATCGATATGGCAGTGCGGCAAAATGCAGGCACTGCGCTGATGCGCCCGGTGGCAGTGGTTTGTATCGGCGGTCTGGTGTACGCCACGCTGATGACGCTGTTTGTTGTGCCGTGTATTTATGACATGGTGAACAAGAAAGAATTGCGCACCGTCCGGGAAGAAGACCTGAAGCTATTGGATATCTGATAAAAAAGAAGGGGTTGTCTCAAAATGAATGAGACAACCCCAAATTGAATATTTATGTGTAGGGAACGGCCTGTGTGCCGTTCCTAAATCTATATTTTGGAACTAATTTTCGGAATGACACATAGGTCATTCCCTACATATGCATTTTGA
>JAZSER010000074.1:0-26777 GCA_045531815.1 Faecousia sp.
GTTGGGCAACAGCGTGTTACGCAGCAGGTAAATGGCATCCATGTCATCCACATCGCCGTCACTGTCAAAGTCACCGGGCAGGACGGTCTGCTCAAATACGGCTGTGTAAACCGCGTCGCCCAGGCATTCCGTGATCTCCTTGTCCCAGCCCACGAAGCGGTAATTCTGCGGTGCGGCAGGATCTGCAGGTACCGTTACGCTGTCACCATAATGATAGGTGCTCTGGTGGATCACTGTGCCGTCTTCCATGCGGAATACGACAGTGTAGTCAATGTAGGTTGGGGTAAAGGTCGCCTGGTAGGTTGCATTGCCTTCGCAGGCAGTGACCTCTGCGCCCCAACCGGCAAAGCTGTAGGTGTAGGTCTTGTCTGCTGCCTTGGAAGGTGCTGCAGGTGCTTCCACTGCATCCCCATAGTGGTAGGTCTTTTCGCTGAGCACCGTGCCGTCCTCTGCAAGGAAGGTTACCGTGTAGTCAATGTAGGTTGCAGCATAGATTGCCGTGTAGGTAGCATTGTCTTCGCAGGCAGTGACCGCCTTGTCCCAGCCGGCAAAGGCGTAGGTATAGGTCTTATCTGCTGCCTTGGCAGGTGCTTCCGGTTCTTCCACATCCGCACCGTAGTGGTAGGTCTTCTCACTGAGCACCGTGCCGTCTGCATTCTTGAATACCACGGTATAATCAATGTAGGCTGCCTCGTAGGTTGCCTGGTAGGTCGCATTGCCCTGGCAGTTGGTCAGAGCCTTGTCCCAACCGGCAAAGGTGTAGGTAAAGGTCTTGTCCGCTGCCTTGGCAGGTGCTTCCGGGGCTTCCACAGCATCGCCGTAGTGGTAGCTCTTCTCACTAAGAACCGTGCCGTCCTCTGCAAGGAAGGTCACCGTGTAGTCAATGTAGTCTGCATCGTAGACCGCTGTGTAGGTGGTGTTGCCTGCACAAGTGGTGACCTCTGCGCCCCAACCGACAAAGGTGTAGGTAAAGGTCTTGTCTGCTGCCTTGGCAGGTGCTTCCGGTGCTTCCACATCGTCACCATAGTGGTAGGTCTTCTCACTGAGAACCGTGCCGTCTTCGTCCTGGAAGGTAACAGTGTAATCGATGTAGGTTTCCTTGTAGAGCGCGGTATAGGTCACATCGCCCTGGCAGTTGGTTACCACCTGATCCCAACCGACAAAGGTATAGGTGTAGGTCTTATCTGCTGCCTTGGTGGGCGCTGCAGGTGCTTCCACATCCTCACCGTAGTGATAGATCTTTTCGCTGATGACCGTGCCGTCTGCATTCTTGAATACAACAATGTAGTCGATATAAACAGCCTGGTAGGTTGCCTGGTAGGTCGCGTTGCCCTGGCAGTTTGTTACAGCCTGACCCCAACCGGCAAAGGTGTAGGTAAAGGTCTTGTCCGCTGCCTTGGCAGGTGCTTCCGGTGCTTCCACCTCTTCACCGTAGTGGTAGGTCTTCTGGCTCAGGGGTGTGCCGTCCTCGGCAAGGAAGATCACCGTGTAGTCGATGTAGTCTGCATCGTAGACCGCCGTATAGGTGGTGTTGCCTGCACAAGTGGTGACCTCTGCGCCCCAACCGGCAAAGGTATAGGTGTAGGTCTTGTCCGCTGCCTTGGCAGGTGCTGCAGGTGCTTCCACCTCTTCACCGTAGTGGTAGGTCTTCTCACTGAGAACCGTGCCGTCTTCGTCCCGGAAGGTAACGGTGTAGTCAATGTAGGTTGCCTCGTAGAGCGCGGTATAGGTTGCGTTTCCTGCGCAGCTGGTTACATTCTTATCCCATCCGGCAAAGGCGTAGGTGTAGGTCTTGTCAGCTGCTCTGGAGGGCGCTGCAGGGGCCTCCACCGGGTCACCGTAGTGGTACTCCGTGCTGCTCAGCACGGTGCCGTTCCAATCCTTGAATACTACGGTATAGGTACCCAGCGCCTTTTCATAAACTGCCATGTACTCTGCATCTGCGGTAACCGGTGTTACCTCCGGTGTCCATGCCACAAATGCGTAGAAATACATACCGTCAGAGGGCTTTGTGGGAGTTGCAGGTTCTGTCACAGTATCCCCATAATGGTAAGTTGCCTTGGACAGGACTCTGCCGTCCCAATCCTTAAAGGTCACTGTGTAATTGATATAAACCGCATCATAAACTGCGGTATAAACCATGTCACCGGTACATTCAGAAACCTCTTCACTCCAGGCAGCGAAGGAGTAGGTATAGGTCTTGTCGGCTGCCTTGGTGGGCGCTTCAGGGGCTTCCACAGCATCCCCGTAATGGTAGGTCTTTTCGCTGAGGACTGTGCCGTCTGCATTCTTGAAAATAACGGTGTAGTCAATGTAAGTTGCCTTATAGGTTGCCGTGTAGATAACACTGCCTTGGCAGTTGGTCACAGGCAGATCCCAGCCGGAAAATGCATAGGTGTAGATCTTGTCGGCTGCCTTGGAAGGTGCTGCAGGCTCTTCCACCGCATCGCCATAGTGATAGGTCCTTCTGCTCAGGACCGTGCCGTCTGTATTCTTGAAAATAACAGTATAGTCGATGTAGGTTGCCTGATAGGTCGCGGTGTAGAGCGCATCTCCCTGGCAAGCTGTCACATTCTTGTCCCAGCCGGCAAAGGTATAGGTATAGGTCTTGTCCGCTTCCTTGGAAGGCGCTGCAGGCGCTACCACCGGGTCACCATAGTGATAGTTCATGGAGCTGAGCTGTGTGCCGTCCTCATTTTGGAACACGACCGTATACTGCTCGTACTTGCCGCAGGGTGCGCAGTAGCCCCGGACAAAGGTGTGTCTCTGCAGCACCGGCTTTCCGCAGGTGGTGCAGTTATGTACATGGTAATCGTCGCTGTAGTCCTTCCATTCCCCGTACACATGATTTCCTGTTGCGGCAATGGGCTCTTCCCTGGTGGCATCACAGGTGCTGCAGCTAAACAGCGTCACACCGGTATCCACACAGGTGGGTTCTTTGCTGACGCTGCTGCTCCAGCCGTGCTCTTCCGTGATGGTATCCCCACAATAGATGCACTCACGCGCATGGTTCTCGCCGTCCTGCGCAAACCACTGTCCGTAGCTGTGGACACACTCCACGGTAACAGAAGCGTCCTGCAGGACATACTGCATATCCTCCGTCATGTTTTTGATGCCCAGGAAGTCTGTAATCTTCACAGATTCAAAGGGAGCATCCTCGCGGACCTTCAGTGTAAAGCTGCACAGCTCACCGCTGATGCGCTTGGGCTCTCCATATGCCGCCACAAAGCCGTCGTAAACATATCCCTCAGTTGTTTCGCTCAAATTCAAAGAAAAGTCCTTCATCAGCGCACCGGAAACGGCAGCACCTGCCTGTCCGGACACCAATTCCACGCAGGGATTATAGCTGGGGACATAGGCAATGGCAGAAGTCCAGACATCGGTAACAGAAACCGTCACCGTGATCTCATCGCCTCTGTGGACCACAGTCTTGTCAGCACTTACCTGCACCTGAGGAACACCCAACGCTTCGCTTTCCACATTGCCGCAAACAGAACAGGCGCGGCTTTGGACATTCTGGGCATCACCCATCCATGCACCGTAGCTGTGCACACAGCTTACTGTGATCCGGGCATCCTGCAAGGTGGGGGACAGATCAATTGCATCATTTTTCAGAACGACCAGATCCGTCAAATCCACCGACCGGAAGGCAGAGGCATCCAGCACCTTCAGTGTGAAGCTGAACAGCTCACCGCTGACCGTCTTGGGTTCTGAAAAAGCTGCAACAAAGCCATCATAGAAATAGTTGCCGTCCAGCTCTCCCACATTCGCGCTGAACTCAGCCAGCACAGCATCCGACCACATGGCACCCATGCTTCCGGATACCAGTTCGTACATCGTCGGTGCGTAAACGGGGCTATAGGCCGCAGCCGTGAGGGTCGTCTCCGTAACAGAAACCGTTACCGTGATCTCATCGCCTCTGTGGGCCTCGGTTTTGTCTGCCGTAACTGTAACCACAGGTGCTTCTGCCGCCCGGACCTGTGCAGGCAGCAGCAGGATTCCTGCCAGCACTGCGACGCACAGGATCAGGCCTGTAGATATACGCTGAAACACTGACATTCTTTTCATGACGCATTTCTCCTTACAGATTAGTCAAAATAATGCATTCAAACGGAACGGGTCCATTCTGTAACCAGGAATCCGGGGATCAGCCACAAAAGCTCATACAGAAGCATATTTACAGGTGTCAGATACTCCGTTGCTCCCAGCACTGCCAGAACCGCCATCATGACGATTCCCAAAATGCCGCCGACCATATGGATCACGACACCGGCAGTACAGGCGCTCTTCAGCGCCCGTGCACCGGTCACCGTATAGGCAAAGGGTGCAAGCCCCTCACCGGTGATCAATGCCAATGCCTGGGTCCCCGGCTCCGGTTTCTGCTCCCGCAGCTGCTGTCTCACCTCAGGCTCCGGGAACACCATCCGCTTTGTGCGGACATCAAAGCAATCCCGGATAAACGACTCTGTCAGCATAAAATCACTGCTGACAAGCAAGGGATTCAAGCCACGGTAGCTGCAAAGCGTACCCAAGCCCGCGCGGCTGACTCTGTCGTTTTCGTAGGTGATCGCAAATACACCGCACAGCTCTCCGTCGATGGCCACGCAAACTGCGCGGCTGACCCGGATCCCCTCCGGCAGATCCACACCCATTTCCTTCAGGAAGGAGAGTGTGCCAGCCAGTACCGGCTCACCGTTCACTTCGCCGCCGATACCACCGTTTCCGTAATTGTTGAAATTCTCAACCGCATAATGCATGCCATTGCGGCTATCCAGCAAATGGTCAAAGATCGGTTCCAGGGTGCCACCTCCGCAGCTGATCAGCGCGGTGGCGCAGGCAACGATGTCATCCGGTTGGCGGCTGCCAAAGAATTTGACACCGTTCATTTTCACCGTTCCACCGGGGAACAGATCGTTGTGGTCAAAGGGAAATACCAGCTTCCCGCTGAGGCCCTTCACACCCTGCCAGCCGCAGAAAACTGCGCCAAGGCTGTGAAGTCTGCGCTGCAGGATCGCCAGAGGTCTCGTTGCTGTGATGAAGGCGGATGCGGGTACCGCTGCCAGCACCGTCACTGCCGCCACCTGCATACCGGTGGAAACACCGTGCAGAATTCCGGCAGCCACACCCACTGCAATGCTGACGCACAGCGCCACCAGTGCATACACCGACAGGACCTTCTCCTGTCCGGAGGTCTGGTCCAGGGTGTCCATAAAGTCCTCCACCTGGCCTTCGCCCCGGAGGATTCCCTTCTTTTCCTCAAAGTAGTTTTCCTGGGCGCAAAGGCTGTCCAAATGGGTCGCCTTACGCATGGTATCCAGCTGCCCCAGCCGTGCGTGTCTGCGGTGGTAAGTGCTCCAAAGGGACATGGTCACCTGCAGGCTGAAGGCTGCGCAGCAGGGCACCCGAAGCTCCATAAAGCACAGCACACCGTCTGCACAGCAAAGCAGGAAGCTGAACAAAAGCAGGCTGTTCAGGGAGAAGCGCTTGTGGAAAATGTCCGCTGCGCCCTCCAGTAGCTGGAAGCTGCCCAGCAGTGCCGAAAGCAGCATGCCCATGAACTGGCAGAACACCATGAAACGCATACGGTTTTCCGGCACCATACCCACAGCATACATTGCCGTGGCAGCCGCCGAGACCAGCAACACCAAAAGGCTGATCGCAATGGCAAGCTGCAGCTTTCCAAGCCCTTTTTCAGAAAGGGCATAATACATTTTTTCCGGGCCCGCCACCAGCTTGCGCTTCAGTTCCTTCAATCTGGAGCGGGGATGGAACAGGATCGGCCGGGGCGGCACATATTCCGCAATGGGCTGCTCGTACTCCGGCTCCCAGCCCTCTGAATAGGGCTCTGCCGTTTCCTCCTGGACCGGCTGCGTCTGCTCCTCATCCTCAATGGGCTTTGCGTCCCGCACTGCCCCCTTGACATCCGGGATCACAGACAGGCGGATGGTCGCATCCGGAACAGGCCGCTCTTCCGCTGCTGTACCGGACACCTCAAAGCGGACGGTATCCCCGGACGCAGGTGTTACCACTGTTTCCTCCTGGGCAATCGCCTCCGCTTCTTCCTGGGCTACCTCCTCCAGGACCTCTTCCTTTACTGCCTCCAGTATTTCCTCCGGAGACAGCTCACGAACGGTCTCTTCCTCATCCGCAAATTCCTTCAGGATATCTTCCAGGTCAAATTCCTCTGCCTGAGTATCCTCCGCAGTGAATTCCTGCTCTTCCGGGATCCTCTCGTTTTCTTCCGGGATCAGTTCTTTTTCTTCCATACTCACCCCTCCTTGTTCAGCCGCTGACGCACTACCTCATACAGCAAAATAGATGCGGCAGAGGATGCGTTCAGGGAAGAAATGCGTCCCTTCATGGGGATATGCACGATCACATCGCAGTTCTCCCGGACCAGCCGGCTCATGCCCGTTCCTTCGGATCCGATCACAATGGCTGCCGGTCCGGTCATGTCCGCCTGATACATAGGCACAGAACCCTCTGCGGCCGTACCGTAGATCCAAACACCCTTTTGCTTCAGCTCCTCCATGGCAGCATTGATGTTGGTAACCCGTGCTACCTTCATATACTCCACTGCACCGGCAGAAGCCTTGGCCACCGTAGCTGTCAAGCCTACGCTGCGGCGCTTGGGAATGATCACGCCATGGGCACCCGCACACTCCGCGCTTCGAATGATCGCACCTAAGTTGTGGGGATCGGACAGCTCATCACAAATGACGATCAGCGGAGCTTCTCCCCGGTCTGCCGCTTCCTGCAAAATATCATCGATGGAATAATACTCCCGGGCAGCAGCCAAGGCAATGACGCCCTGATGAGAATGGGTGGTGCTCATCATGTCCAGCTTACGGCGGTCCACCGGAACTACAACAGCACCGGCCTCCTTTGCCTGGGCAGCCAGGCGCTGCAGGCCCTGGTCTGTTTCACCGGAGGCAATAAATACTTTATCGATGGTCCGTCCGCTGCGCAACGCCTCTGTCAGCGCATTCCGGCCTTCCAGCTGGCCTTCGTTTTCCGGTGCTTGCTGGATCGGTGCTTCCCGTCGGTCTCGTTTTACCTTCATATGCAGTACTCCTGTTTCAGATTAGATTCCGATGCCGGTTTCCCGGTGCAAATATACGCTCATCGGATTTTGGACATATTTTGTTTATTGTATCATTTTTTTCCCATGTACACAACAGCAATTTTATGTTTCCCCTGATATTTTTAACAGAAAATTTACGCAAAAGTCCGGTTCTGTGATTGCGACGGGGCAAAAAATATGTTATTATGGGCAAAATTACCCTGGGAGGCGAAAATATTGGAGCAGAACAATAACGATAAAAACAAAAAGCCAAATAACAACGACAAAAAACCAAAGGCGAACATTTGGGTCGCTTTGATCATAAGCGTTGCTGCCATTCTTCTGATTAACTGGGTGTTTACGCTGATCACCAACAGCCAGTACACCGAGACCACCTACTCTCATTTCCTGGACATGAAGGATTCCGGTCAGCTGGTGGAGGTGGAGCTCAGATACGACCGCATCGTTTATCTGACCAAGGAAGAATCCGAAAAGCCCCCTGCACAGCAGAAGGCCTGCTATACCGGTCTTCCCTCCGGTGGTGACACCATGGCGCTGTCTGCTGAGCTGGACAGCATGGGCGTGACCGTTAAACGGCAGATCGTGGAGGACAATTCCACCATTACCATGATCCTTTCCTATGTGGTGATGTTCGCACTGATCTTCGGTGCCATGAGCATGCTGACCAAGCGGCTGGGCGGAGACGGCATGATGGGCGCCATGGGCTCCAGCAAGGCCAAGGTATACATGGAAAAGCAAACCGGTGTCACCTTCAAGGATGTTGCCGGTCAGGACGAAGCCAAGGAATCCCTGCAGGAGATCATCGACTTCCTGCATAACCCCCAAAAATATACCGAGATCGGAGCAAAGCTCCCCAAGGGCGCACTGCTGGTTGGTTCTCCCGGTACCGGCAAGACCTTGCTGGCAAAAGCAGTCGCAGGAGAAGCAAATGTACCCTTCTTCTCCATTTCCGGCTCTGACTTTGTGGAGATGTTCGTCGGTGTGGGTGCCAGCCGTGTCCGCGACCTGTTTCAGCAGGCTGCCAAGGTAGCTCCCTGCATCATCTTTATCGACGAGATCGACGCAGTGGGCCGCTCCAGAGATGCCCGCTACGGCGGCAACACCGAGCAGGAACAGACACTGAATCAGCTGTTGGGCGAGATCGACGGATTCGACTCCTCCAAGGGCATCGTATGCCTTGCTGCCACCAACCGCCCCGAGATCCTGGACAAGGCACTTCTGCGCCCCGGCCGGTTCGACCGTCGGATCATTGTTGATACCCCCAATCTCCAGGGCCGTCTGGACACACTGAAGGTCCACACCCGAAAGATCAAGCTTGCAGAAGATGTGGATCTGAAGAAGCTGGCCCAGGCCACTGCCGGTGCTGTAGGCGCTGACCTTGCCAACCTGGTCAACGAGGCAGCCCTGCGGGCTGTCCGCCACGGCCGCAAGACCGTCAATCAGGAAGACCTGCTTGCCTCCTTTGAGACCGTGATCGCAGGCACAGAGAAAAAGCACACAGTGCTGACCGATACCGAAAAGCGTCTGGTTGCTTATCATGAGGTCGGTCACGCGCTGATCGCCGCACTGGAAAAGAGAAAAGATCCCGTGACCAAGATCACCATCGTTCCCCACACCTCCGGTGCACTGGGCTACACCATGTACACACCGGAAGAAGAAAAGTTCCTTTCCACCAAGGATGAGCTTCTGGTGGACCTGCGCACCACATTGGGCGGCAGAGCGGCAGAACAGGTGGTATTCGGTGTTCAGACCACCGGCGCATCCAACGACATTCAGCGAGCAACGGACATTGCCAAGAAAATGGTCACCATCTACGGCATGAGCGACGCGCTGGGCATGATGGCACCTGCTTCTGTGCAGCATCAGTACCTGGAGGGCAATGCCTACCTGGATTGTTCGCAGGAGACCTCTTCCATCGTGGATCAGGAAGTCAAGAACATTCTGAACCGCTGCTACGAGGAAGCCCGCCGCATTCTTGTGGAAAACCGCGCCACATTGGATGAAATTGCAGAGTATCTGCTGGTAAAGGAAACCATTACCGGCGAAGAGCTGATGGCCTTTGTCCAGCCTGACAAGGCAGAAGCTGCAGAGGAACGGGAAGACAGCGAAAACACTCCCTCCGAAGCGCAGGCATAAGGATACCGCAACAGAAAAAATACACCTGCGAAAGACTTTTGTCTTTTTCCTGTTGACAATCGCAAAAAAATCTGTATACTATCTCTATGAGTCAAATATACCTATGAAGTTTCCGGAAGTCTGCAGCGCAGTATTACCGGAATACAGAGGACTCTCCGGAGAACACATTCAGTTGTGTGCCGAAGGTGCAAGGTGAGCATTCACCGAATCTCTCAGGCAAAAGGACGGAGATGCAGTGCGCGAGTATTCGCTATGCCGGAGCAGTCCTTTTATGGGCTGCTCTTTATTTTTATCTTTAGAAAGAAGGACATGATTATGTACGGAAAGCCGATTGATTCCATTGGATTTGTGGCACAGACCGACCCGGAAGTTGCCGCTATGATGGACCGGGAATTTTCCCGGCAAAAGGACGGTCTTGAGCTGATCGCCTCTGAGAACTTTGCCTCCCCTGCCGTGATCGCAGCTATGGGTTCGGTGCTGACCAACAAATATGCGGAGGGTCTTCCCGGTGCACGCTACTATGGCGGCTGCCAGCATGTGGACGAGCTGGAAAGCCTGTGCATCCAAAGGGCCAAGGATCTGTTCGGTGCGGAGTTTGCCAATGTGCAGCCCCACTCCGGTGCCCAGGCAAATATGGCAGTTCAGATCGCCTTGCTGCAGCCCGGTGATACCATGATGGGTATGAGCCTGGCAAACGGCGGTCATTTGTCTCACGGCAGCCCTGCCAATATCTCCGGCAAATACTACAATGTTGTATCCTATGATGTCAACCACGAAACCGGTCTCATCGACTACGACCAGATCCGGGACATGGCTAAAAAATGTGCCCCCAAGCTGATCATTGCCGGCGCATCCGCCTATCCCAGAGCCATTGATTTTAAGATCTTTGCGGATATTGCCCACGAAGTCGGCGCAATTCTGATGGTACATATGGCCCACATTGCCGGTCTGGTTGCAGGCGGTGCGCACATGAGCCCCGTGCCCTATGCCGACATTGTTACCACCACGACCCACAAGACCCTCCGCGGTCCCAGAGGCGGTCTGATCCTGGCAAAGGAAGAATATGCCAAGAAGCTGAATTCCGCAGTGTTCCCCGGCACACAGGGTGGTCCTCTGGAGCATATCATTGCAGCAAAGGCTGTCTGTCTGAAGGAAGCTATGAGCGACAGCTTCAAGACCTATGCCCACAATGTGGTGGCAAATGCCAAGGTCATGGCCCAATCTCTGCTGGAAGAAGGCTTCGACCTGGTCACCGGCGGCACTGACAACCATCTGATGCTGGCAGACCTGCGTCCCATGAACATCACCGGCAAGGAATTGCAGATCCGCTGTGACGCAAATCACATCACTCTGAACAAGAACGCCATTCCCGGTGATCCTGCCAAGCCCTCGGTTACCAGCGGTGTCCGGGTAGGCACAGCTGCTGTCACCACCCGTGGATTGGGTGCTGAAGAAATGAAGCAGATCGCACACTGCATCGCACTGACCGCCCGGGATTTCGAAGGCACTGCCGACGAGGTCAAGGCTACCGTTGCAAAGATCTGCGAAAAGTTCCCCATGTACGTTTAAATACAGCAAAGGGGTTGTCTCAAAATGAATGAGACAACCCCAAATTGAATATTTATGTGTAGGGAACGGCGTGTGTGCTGTTCCTAAATCTATATTTTGGAACTAATTTTCGGAATGACACATAGGTCATTCCCTACATATGCATTTTGAGACACCCTCTTTTTGCGCGTTAAAAAGCCACAAACTGAGTTTGTGGCTTTTTCATGTTTACTTGTTGGGATACAGGGGGTATCTTGTGGGCAGCATGGTATGCCGCAGCAGATAGACCGCATCCGCATCGTTCAGCACATCGTCACCGTTGACATCTCCCTCACCGGACAGAGGATACCGGGTAGGCAGCATCGTATGGCGCAGCAGATAAATGGCATCTGCGTCGTTTACCGCACCGTCACCGTTCATATCGCCTGCGACACCGGTCACAGTGATGGTAGCCTTCACAGGCTCGGGGTAAACATTCTGCTTGTTTTCATGGACTGTGATCTTGGTGAAATCCACATCCAGAGAAGCGTTGGTCTGTCCCTTAGGCAGGTCCAGTACGGTTAGGGTGAATTTGAACACAGCGGTCTTCTGTGTCAGATCCACAGGGGTGGAGCTGAGCCATGCAGCCTGGTCAGCCTTTGCGTCTGTCAGCAGGCCCTCCATCAGCCACTGTGCGGAATCTACCCGCAGGCCTTCCGGAACCGTGTACTCAATACCCAGTGCCGTTACGCTGGAATAGCCGCTGATATAAAGGACTACTTCCAGCTGATTGCCGGGCATAGCCTCTGTGGTACCGGTGACCTCAGCAACACCGGATGCCGCACTGACGGGCACGATCATCATCGCTGCCATCAGCAGCGCTGCCAATGCAAGTATCATTATCTTTTTCATTTTCTTCTCCTCACTAAGCCGTTGATTCACATCATGCAGGAATCCTAATCACTACATGCACTCTTTTACTCAATTAGTATATTGCATTCAGCGTGTAAAGTCAAGTTTTCCCTTTTGCTTTCTTTCCAGGTTTGCATATTTTTATAAAATATATCGACGCAGCGGCTATGATGTGGTATAATACAACATGATTATGACAGGAGGGATACCGCATGGGTGATACACCAAGCCAATTAAAAACAGCCCTGTGCGTCGGCTTGCTGGCACATGTGGATGCTGGAAAAACAACGCTGTCTGAAGCCCTTCTGTACTGCTCCGGTACTCAGCGTAAGCTGGGGCGGGTAGACCACGGAGATGCCTTTTTGGATACCCACAGTATCGAGCGGCAGAGAGGGATTACCATTTTTTCCAAGCAGGCGCTGATGGAAACTCCCAATTTGCAGCTGACCCTGGTGGATACACCGGGGCATGCGGACTTTTCCACCGAGGCAGAGCGGGTCCTTCCGATTCTGGATTGCGCCATTCTTGTGATCAGTGCCACCGATGGCATCCAAGCGCACACGCTGACCCTTTGGCATCTGTTGAAGCGCTATCAGGTCCCCGTTTTTCTGTTCATCAACAAAACAGACCTGCCGGGAAAAACCCAGTCAGAGCTTCTCCAGCAGCTCCAGGATGCGCTGGACGGAAACTGTCTGGATCTGACCCTTCCCCAGGAACAGCTCTGGGAAAATGCAGCTATGTGCGATGAAGCCCTCATGGAGCAGTATTTAGAGTCCGGGGAAGTCACCGACCAGCAGATCCGCCATCTCATCACTGCCAGGAAGCTGTTCCCCTGCTGTTTCGGCTCCGGATTAAAGCTTACAGGTGTGGAGGAATTTCTCGAGCTGTTCGACCGCTTTGCTCCCCGTCCGGTATATCCCGGTGGCTTTGGTGCCCGGGTCTACAAGATCTCAAGAGACCCCCAGGGCAACCGTCTCAGCTGGGTGAAGATCACCGGAGGAAGTCTGCAGGTACGCACTCCCCTGTCCTACACCGGTGCAAAAGGAGAAGCTCTGACGGAAAAAGTTCTGCAGCTGCGGCTCTATTCTGCCGACAAATTCTCCGCGCCGGATACGGTCTACCCCGGCCAGCTTTGTGCCGTCACCGGGCTGTCCGCCACCTATGCAGGACAAGGTCTGGGAACAGAGCTGTCAGCCGACGCCCCGATCATGGAGCCGGTCATGACATATCGGATCCTTCTGCCGGCCGGCACTGACCCTGTGACTGCGCTGCAAAAGCTGCGGCAGCTGGAGGAAGAAGATCCTCAGCTGCACATTCTTTGGGAAGAACACAGCAAGCAGATCCATGTGCAGATCATGGGCAAGGTCCAGCTGGAGGTCCTGCGGCAGGTGATCGCAGAGCGCTTTTCCATGGATATTGCCTTTGACAGCGGACGCATCTTTTATAAAGAAACCATTGCCGACACCGTAGAAGGCATCGGCCATTTCGAGCCTCTGCGCCATTATGCCGAGGTGCATATTTTGATGGAGCCCCTGCCGGAAGGCAGCGGATTGGTTTTTGACAGCAGCTGTCCCACGGATGTGCTGGACGGAAATTTCCAGCGGCTGATCCGCACACATTTGGAGGAAAAGACCCATTTGGGTGTGCTGACCGGCGCTCCCATCACCGATATGAAGCTGACCTTACTGGTGGGCCGCGCCCATGTTAAGCACACGGAAGGCGGAGATTTCCGTCAGGCTACCTATCGGGCGGTGCGGCAAGGGTTGATGCAGGCAAAATCGGTCCTGTTAGAGCCTTGGTATGCGTTTTCTCTGACCGTTCCTGCCCATCAGATCGGTCGGGCCATCAGCGACATCCGCGCCATGAGCGGCGCATTTGACCCGCCGGAAACCACCGGCACAGATGCGACCCTGGTGGGATTGGTTCCCGCATCCAAGCTGAAAGACTATGCAGAGCAAGTGGCCGCCTACACCCAGGGACTTGGAAAGCTGCAGATCACCCTCCATGGCTACGCACCGTGTCACAATGCCGAAGAAGTGATCGCGGCAGCCGCTTACGATCCCGAAGCGGACCTGGAAAACACCCCGGACAGCGTATTCTGCGATCACGGTGCAGGTGTAACCGTGAAATGGGACCGTGTCAAAGAATATATGCATCTTGACAGCGGTCTGAAACCGGATCGGCAGGAAGCTCCCACGCTCATTACCAGAAACCTGCGGATGGACGACAAGGAGCTGGAGGCCATTATGGAGCGGGAGTTTGGTCCGGTTAAGCGCCCGGTGTACCATCCCCCTGTAAATCGCCCCGCCAGTGAAAAACTTACCATTCGTCCCCCGCGGCAAACCGCGCTGATCGTGGATGGCTATAACATCATTTTCGCCTGGGAGCACTTATCCGAAATTGCCAAAAACGACTTAGATGCTGCCAGACGGCAGCTGTGCGATCTGCTTTCCAGCTATGCCGGATACACCAAATGCCGGCTGGTGTTGGTTTTTGACGGTTATCGCGTCAAGGGCAACCCCGGCAGCAAGCTGCATTTTCACAACATCCAGGTGGTATACACCAAGGAAAACGAAACCGCCGATGCTTACATTGAAAGCCTCGCGGCACAAATCGGCAACAATTACGCGGTACGCGTTGCCACCTCGGATGCTTTGGTGCAGCTGAGCTCCCTGCGCAGCGGTGTGCTGCGTATGTCCGCCCGGGAGCTTTATGATCTGACGGAACAAGCCCGGCAGGAAATGGCTGCCCATTACGCAAAATGAAGATCCCGGAGTGATCTCAGCATGATCACTCCGGGCATTTTTTGCCGGCGCAGCGGCTATACTTGCACCGCTTTTTTACTTTTTAAGTGCCGGATCAGTTCCGGTGCATAGACGATCACAAGGTACACAAATACGATGGGCAGCACCAGATACATATACCAGTAGCGGTAGGGAATGATGCTGTGAAAAAGCTCCACCAGAGGATTGGTTGGTTCAATGGAGAACATATAGTTTGCCTGGTAAACCGAATCTCCATAGCCAAAGCCATTGGCAAGACACCAGGAATTGATGGCAGTGTTGATAAAGTGCACGACGGTGTACACACCCATGGAGATCGCCATTGTCGAGCCAATGCACCGCGGGTCTTTGGAAACCATGCCCAACGCAAACAGAAGCAGCGGGATCCCAAATTCCATGACATGGGGAAAATAATAGAAGAAAAACACATCGCTGAACACTTCCGTCTCGGTCATGTCGTAATTCAGGACCAAAGCCGCCAAAGCGCCCAGGCACCATACTAAAAGCATATTACACAGGGTCTTGTTCCGGCTGAATACCGCGATGGGCAGAACCATGGCATTCAGCGAGCACAGGTGCAGCGGCAGATAGCGCAGCGGTTCGCCCCAGGCAACCAGATTATAGATAATTGCGGCAATGCCCGAAAAAGAAAGGATACCCAAAACGGTTGTTTTCACTTTAAGATTCGCTTTTCTCAGCAAAAAAATACAATCCGACAATAATTCCGGCAGCAAGAAACAGCGTTACAATATGCACCGCGGAAAACGTTCCCCACAGCATACAGCCCACCTCAAATGATCAAATCTGTATTCTTTATAATCCAACGGAACGAAAATGTCAATCTTCTCAAGAAAAGCTTAATAATTACATTTCAGGGATTCCTTTTTACAAAAAAATCCTGTATAATAATAAAAACAAAAAAGGAGGCCATGCCTGTGAATCCCACAAAAAATCACCCCCATGACCCCAAGCTGCAAGCGCATATTGAGAAAGTCGAAAAACACGATCATCGTATCGAGCATGTGTTCCGCCGCATCCTGCATTGGATCGAGCGGGGGATCGCTGCCATTACGCTGGTGATTCTTCTGGTCTGCCTGGGCTTTGAGCTATATGCCTCTGTCACGACCCCCAACTATTTCACAGATATCAGCACATATCTGCATAATGTGCTGACCATTGTGGTCGGCTTGGAGTTTGTGCGAATGCTCATTGACACCACCCCTGCCAGCATTTTGGAGGTACTTACCGTGGCAATGACCCGCCACGTCATCCTGACCCACGATGATCCCTGGAGCAATGTTGCCTGCATCGCATGCATCGGTGGTCTTTTCGCCATCCGCCGCTTCCTGATCCGCCGCAGCGAATTGCGGGAAGAAATGGTGGAAATGGACTGAATATCCGAAAAAAATCCCCCAGTTCACAGTGAACTGGGGGATTATTCTCGATTTTTACACCAACAGCTCAGCGATCTGAATGGCATTGGTGGCAGCGCCCTTACGGACCTGGTCACCGCAGCACCACAGGCTGATGCCGCAATCATCGGTCAGATCCGGGCGGATACGGCCGACAAATACGATATCCTGATCGGTGGTATCCAAAGGCATGGGGTAGACCTTGTTCTGCAGATCATCCACCAGCTTACAGCCGGGTGCGCTGGCAATAACCTCGCGAACCTGCTCCACGGTAACAGGTTTGTCAAAATGACAGCTGACGGAAATGGAGTGGCTGCGGACAACCGGCACACGGACACAGGTGCAGTTGACCTTCAGCTCCGGCAGATGCATGATCTTGCGGCCTTCGTACTGCATCTTCATTTCTTCGCTGGTGTAGCCGTCTTCCTGCTCACTGCCGATCTGAGGGATCAGATTGTAAGCGATCTGATAGGGGAACACCTTGGGGGTGTAGGCCTCGCCCTTAGACAGGGCTTCCACTTCGCCCATCAGCTCCACAGGGCCTTCTGCACCGGCACCGGAAACTGCCTGATAGGTAGAGGCGGTCATGGTGCGGATGGGAGAGAGCTTGTTAAGGGCATTGACAGCAGTGATGGTAATGATGGTAGAACAGTTGGGATTGGAAATGATGCCATTGTGCCACTTCACATCCTCGGGATTGACCTCAGGAACCACCAGAGGTACCTTGGGATCCAAACGGAATGCAGAAGAATTATCCACAAACACAGCACCGGCTGCCACGATGGCAGGGGCAAACTTCTTGGCAATGTCGTTCTCAGCGGCGCCCAGGACAATATCCACACCCTGGAAAGCCTCTTCGCATGCCAGCTGGATAGTCACATCCTCACCCTTGAACTTCAGGGTCTTACCGGCGCTGCGGGCACTTGCCAGGGGGATCAGCTTGCCTACGGGGAAGTCCCGCTCCTGCAGGATCCGGATCATCTCCTGGCCAACGGCACCGGTGGCGCCCAAAACGGCAACAGTATACAGTTTTCTCATTTTCCTAACCTCACTTTACAAAGCTATTATACAGCACACGGATCGCAGCTGCAAAATCCTTGTTATCCACACCGAAGATAATGTTCAGCTCATCCGGGCCCTGATTGATCATGCGGATGTTGATACCGGCTTCGCCCAGTGCAGCAAAGATCTTACCGGAAACACCGGGGCGGAATGCCATGCGGTGACCGACGGCTGCAATAATGGAGATCTGGTCCAGGACCTCCAGGCTGTCCGGCTGGACCTCCTGCTGGATCTGTGCCAAAATGGCATAGAGCTTGGGGGCGATGGTGTCCGTATGGACCACCAAAGAAACATTGTCGATTCCGTTGGGAACAAAGTCAACAGAAATGCCATGACGCTCCAGAACGGTAAGAACCTTTCTCAGAACACCCACCTGGCTGGTCATGCCACGCTTGAACATGGTGATAATAGAGAAGTCCTTCTTACCGGTGATACCGGTGATCACACGGTTGGGATCTGTCTCGGTATCGAAGCTTTCCTGGATGAAGGTACCCCGGTCATCGGGGGCATTGGTATTGCGGATATTGACGGGAATACCCTTTTCACGAACCGGCAGGATCGTTCCTTCGTGGAGGACCTGCGCACCGGCATAGCTCAATTCACGCAGCTCGTCATAAGTAACCTCAGGAATGGGCTGGGGATTCTCCACGATCCGGGGATCTGCCATCAGGATACCGGACACATCGGTCCAGTTTTCGTAAACGCTGGCATCCAAAGCAGCGGCTGCCAGTGCACCGGTAATATCACTGCCGCCCCGGGAGAAGGTGCGGATACGGCCGTCGGGCATTGCACCGTAGAATCCGGGAATGACCATTCCCTTGCCCTTACCCAGTTTTTTCAGGGCTGCATAGGAGACTTCCTTATCCACCGTGCCGTCCATGTTGAACCGGATCCAATCCGCGGCATCCACAAACTCAAAGTCCAAATATGCTGCCATCAGCTTGGCAGAGTAATACTCACCGCGGCTGGCCAGTTCATCCTCGGAAACCTCCTTGGCATCCAGGCGCTTCTTCAGTTCTGTAAAATCGCTCTCCAGGTCAACATCCAGCTTCAGCTCATCGCGGATCTCAATGTAGCGGGAGCAGATCAGGTCGAACACAGGGTCACATGCGACACCGTACTTGGTGTGGGCATGGCACAGATACAGAAGGTCTGTCAGCTTGTGGTCACCGGAGCCACGCTTGCCTGCGGCAGAAACGATCACGACCTTGCGCTCGGGATCTGCCATGACGATCTCTTTTACTTTACGGTACTGTCCGGCATCCGCCATGGATGAACCGCCAAATTTGGTTACTTTCAGCATATCAATTCCTCATTTCGAAATAGCTTATTCCACAGGCAGCGCTGCAATGAACGCATTGGGATGTTCCTTGAGCCAGCTGTGCATCTTGCTTACGGCCACAGGGCCGGTGATCACAGCATCGCCCCAGGTGGTCTGCTCGTTTTCGCTGAGCCATGCATCCTTCTCGCCACGGACATAGTAGCAACGCAGAAGGCTGTTATCCGCTGCGCACTTGCCGCCATAGGGGCTGTAGAAGCCACGGCCCACCAAAACATCCGCACAATCCTGCAACACATTATACGCAGTGGGATAGCGGCCTGCTCCCTGTCCGAAGAAGCTCATACGACCGGAGGCACTGCCCACCAGGGTGATGAGATTGTAGTTGGCAGGAACAGCTGCTTCCGGCTCACCCTGTCTGCACAGCGTGGGCTGAACAAATGCGGAAACCTTGCCGCCATCCATAATACCGGTGGAGATCAGCTTGCAGACATAGCCATGTTCTTTAAACTGTGCTACATCCTCTGCGCTGATCCGGCTGATTCCGGCTGCGGGCACGGACTCCGTATCCATGCTGACGCCGAAGGCAATATTGGAAGAAAGGATCAGCTTATGCCAGGTGTCGATACCCTCCACATCGGTGGTGGGATTTGCCTCCGCATAGCCCAGCTCCTGGGCCTGGCGCAGCGCGTCGACATAGGTAAGACCCAGGCGGGTCATAGAATCCAGAATATAGTTGCAAGTGCCGTTCATGATGCCGCCCACAGACTCAATGGTCTGGACCCGACGGGCGCGCTCCAGCTCAGACAGCCAGCCAATGCCGCCGCCAACCGCAGCGGTGCAGCGGAACTGTACGCCCTTCTGCTGTGCCAGGGGGATCAGATCATCATAGAAGGTGGCCACCAAAGCCTTATTGGAGGTGACGATATTCTTACCTGCCTCGATGGCTGCTCTGACAAACTCATAAGCAGGATGCAAGCCACCCATGGCTTCTACGACGGTATCAATGGTTTCGTCCTGCAGAACGGACTGAAAGTCCTTGGTCACTTCTGCATCAGGCAACGAGATCTCTTCCAGGCAAACCACCTTGGCAACCTGCATATCGGACCGCTCAGATGTCAGATCATACACACCTCGGCCAACGACACCAAAACCCAGCAGACCTATTCTCATTTTTCTCTACCTCCCATATTTTTTCCATAGACAAAATCTATGGAGTTCGTTCAAAATCACTTGCAATTAGATAATAGATAGTATATCATATAGGCATAAAAAAAGCAATAGTGCTAAAAAGCCCAAGGTGTTCTGTATAATCGCACCGGTTTTTTGTGCAGATGGCTAGGAAAAGAGAGGAAGATCCCTATGTTTTATCACTCCACCCGTTCCCAGGAAAACCCCATCGACAGTGCTCAGGCAGTTCTCAACGGTCTGGCATCTGACGGTGGTCTGTATGTCCCGATGCAGCTGCCCACTTTGGATGTGGCCGCCTGTCTGGCTGAGGACACCATGTCCATGGCAACACGCATCATCGGTGCGATGCTGCCGGACATTCCGGATATGGAGCAGCTTGTCCGCCGGGCTTATACCGGCAAATTCGAATCCGACGAGCTGACCCCCACCGTCGACACCGGCAAATTCACGGTTTTGGAGCTATTCCGCGGTCCTACCTCCGCATTCAAGGATGTTGCCCTTTGCATGCTGCCCCAGCTGCTGACCAAGGCGAAATCCGTTAAGGGCATGCAGGAGGACATCCTGATCCTGACAGCCACCTCCGGTGATACCGGCAAGGCTGCATTGGCAGGCTTCCAGGATGTGGAGGGTGTTAAGATCTGCGTATTCTATCCCCACGGCGGTGTCTCCAAGGTGCAGCGGGCACAGATGGTCACCCAGGAAGGTAAGAATGTCACCGTCTGTGCTGTGGAAGGCAACTTTGACGATGCCCAAACCGGTGTGAAGAACATTTTTGCTGCCGCTGTGGACGGCAAGCTGCCCGGTGGTACCGGCGCACGGCTCTCCACCGCAAATTCCATCAATATCGGAAGACTCGCACCCCAGATCACCTATTATTTCAAAGCCTATGCCGACCTGCTCAAGCGCGGTCAGATCACCATGGGCCAGGAAGTGAATTTCTCCGTTCCCACCGGCAATTTCGGAGACATCCTGGCAGGCTATCTGGCAAAGAAGCTGGGTCTGCCCGTGGGTAAGCTGATCTGCGCATCCAACGCAAATAATGTCCTGACTGACTTTATTAATACCGGCCGCTACGACCGCCGCCGTCCCCTGCACAAGACCATCTCCCCTTCCATGGATATTCTGGTTTCTTCCAACCTGGAGCGTCTGCTTTACTTCATGTCCGGTGACACTGCTTTGGTGGCATCTCTGATGGAGCAGCTGAATACCAAGGGCTTCTACGATGTACCCGAATTTATGGAGGATGCCATCCGCGAGGAATTCTGGGCAGGCTACTGCGACGACGCACTGGCATCCGAGACCATCGGAAAGGTCTTCCGGGAGCAGAACTACCTGTGCGATACCCATACCGCTGCCGGCTGGGCTGTGGCTGAGCAGTATGTTGCCGCTACCGGTGATCAGCGGCCGATGGTGGTGCTTTCCACCGCATCTCCCTATAAATTCCCTGCCGCTGTGCTTGCTTCTCTGGAGCCTGCAGCTGAGGCAGACGAGTTCCGTCAGATGGAGCGGCTTTCCCAGCTGACCGGGGTTCCCATTCCCGGCAGCCTCCAGGGTCTGCAGGAGAAGAAGGAGCTGCACACAGGTGTCATTGCCAAGGATCAGATGTTGAACCTGGTGACCGGCCTGTAAAATGCATTGATCGGATCCCCCGGGTGCGTTATGCACCCGGGGGAGTTTTTATTGCTGCACAAAGGGCAACCCTACATGGGTGCGTCAGCGTACCCCCACAGTAGAGGGGCCATCCCCTCCCGTTGCCCGGTTACCTAAAAGTCTGTCATCCCGACTAAGGGAAGCGTGGGGAGGGATCTGACGATAGCAGAAACTGCGGTTGTTCCGTGAGATCCCTCGACTCCGCTGCGCTACGCTCGGGATGAAAATGGTGCGGTTGCGGGCGTTCAAAGAATGTCCCTGCGGATTCTATCGTACCGTGTGCGAACCATCGGTGCGGTATACGGCGTAGGGCGGGGGCTTGCTCCCGCCACCGGAAATTGTCAAATTTCCGGGTTTTCGAAGAAAATGATTGCTTGCGCAATGTGATTTTGTTCCAAAATCACCGGCGGGAGCAAGCCCCCGCCCTACGATTCCGATATATCGAAAATTCCCCGTAGCTGGAATGTAGGGGAGGGGTTCCACCCCCTCCCGTTACCCGGTGGCATAAACACACCCGGTTTGTATAATCGGTGCGGTTTACGGGAGGGCGCAGAGGCCCTCCCCTACGGGTGCGGATAAAAACAAACTAAGGCCCTGCGGATCAGATCCGCAGGGCCTGTTTGCCATATAAAGCTAACCTTAGAACTCGATGACGATGTCAGACTGGTTCATGCTGGCAGGGGCAGAGGAAATCAAATCATTGAAATCCACAGAGCTGGCCAGATTCTCTTCAGAGACAAAGTTGATCAGCTTCAATTCAGGAGAAGTATACAGTTCTTTCACAATTTTTCACCTCTCAATGTAATTAAGCTTCTTTTTTTACACCAATGTTGTTGAAGGTCCAGCCTTCTGCTGCAGGCATGTATTCAGCCCACTTCTCATAGAAAGCTTCCAGAGCGGTTGCATTCTTTTCGTAGTTTGCATCCTGATCAGCCATCAGCATGAAGCCCTGCAGGGATACGGATCTGCCGTCGCCCATCAGGACCTGGTCGCCAACCACCAGGTAAGGTACTGCCTGGATGGTGACCTGACCGCGGGCGCTGTTGTCAGCAAGTCCAGCCTTCATGATGCCGTCCACCAGGACACTGGCCTGCTCCTCGTTATTAACGATGGTAGTGGGCAGGTACTGTGCAAAACGGAAGTCCTTCTGAGTCTTGTCCAGAATAGTAGCAGTGGTGATGTTTGCAAAGTCGGACAGAGCCTTGGAAGTGCTCAGTGCAATACCCATATCAGCGGATGCTGCCTTCAGGGTATCGTCTGCCTGCCATACGACTCTGTAGTACAGGCCTACAGTTTCGGGCTTCAGAGCAATGCTCTTGATTCTGGCCTCGAAGCGGTGGTAGGAAACACCGTTCTCGTCGGACAGGACAATGTACTTTTCGCCATCGGCACCGGTGATCACCAGTGCAGTGTCTTTATTCTCGATGCCAGCAGCCAGCTTTGCGTAGCCATGGGTCTCGTAATCAGCGTTTGCGCTGTCGAAGCCCTGGAATGCGCCTTCGCCTTCTACAGTGACAGTGTTGCCGTTCAGGTCAACCACCTTGGTAGTGCCTGCAGGAATCGTGATGGTTTCATCTTTGTATGCCTTTACATAGGCTGCGTCGGTTGCTGCAGCAGCGGCTGCCATGTCCTTGGTCCAAACAGCCTCGCCATCAGCCTTGACATACTGTGCACCGGCAACGACCAGTCCGTTGACAGTAGTGGTGGTCTCTTCCTGTGTCTCTTCGTTTACAGAAGTTACAGTATAGGTTGCGGGCAGGATGGGAGGATTGCCGGTACGGCTACCCATGTACAGCTTACCGGTAAAGTCAGCAGCATCACCTGCAGATTCCGCGTTGGGGACAGGTGCACCGTAGGCAGGAGAAGAAACAAAGCCCAGATACAGCGTATCGTCAAAGTCTTCCGTAACATTCAAGGTTGCCAGGGCATTCATACCAATTGCCTTATTGGTGTTTTCGGTATCATTCACGACCACCTTTTCGGCAGTTGCCCAGGAAGTATAGCTGTGCTTACCAAGGACCAGAGCAGGAATATTGCTACCAGATCCGCCCAGATAGATTGCATTGTATGCACCGCTGCAGTTGAAGATACCGCCAGACAGGGTCATGGTACCGGCACGCATGTAAAGGCCGTTGCATGCGCGGCTTCCGGATTCGCCACCGAGATTTGCCTTACCTTCATTGTAGGTACCGGCATTGACATAGACATTGGCACTTGCAACATCGCAGAACAGCAGTGCGCCATGTGCCTGAACCTCACCACCGGTCACTGTGCCGCCCAGAAGATTAACGATGGGAGCCTTTGCGCCAGTGGCAAGCTCACCTTTAATGATTGCAATAGTACCACCGGTCTTTGCCTTACCGCCACTAACAGCAGCAGTATCAGAAATAACCAGTGTACCGCCACGAACCAGAATGTTGCCGCCGTTATCAGTTGCTTCGCCGCCATTAAACTTTGCACCAGCACCGATCTTTGCAGCCTTTGTGCTGATCGTGGAGCCAGTGGAGCTAATGGCCAGGTTACCGCCAGACTCTGCGCTACCATTCTGGACAACACAGTTCTTAAAGGTGTTGTCAGTTGTCATATTGTTCAGATAGATATTGCCGCCATTGGATTTTGCCACACCATTTTCAACAGTGCCGCCTTCCATGGTGAAGACACCTGCACGAACAAAGATGTTGCCGCCCATATTGGCATGACCGCCGCTGACGGTGCCTCCCTTGATGTACAGGTAGGTGCCGTTTGCCTTTGCGATATTACCACCGTTATTTGCAGTACCGTCCTTGATGGTACCGCCATTCAAGGTGAATGTACCCTTATTGATCAGAGAAACATTGCCACCCTCTGCAGTGGTAGTAGTATGCGTTGTGGTAGCGTTGCTGATCTCGCCGCCATTCATAGTGAAGGTACCGCCGTCAACAGAAACGTTGTAGCCAATGACATCATCGGTGGTAACAGTATCATCAGCGCCCTTATCGGCAGTAATCTTTGCGCCGTCCTCCATTGTGACAGTACCAGCCACATAAACAGTGGGCAGTGTGGAAGCGATATCGTGCTTGAAGGTGCCGCCCTTCAGGTTCAACTCGCCGCCGGAAACCAAAACGGTAGCTGCATCGCCTTCGGTTGCTGCACCGATAACATCGCCGCTACCGGCAATATTCACAGTGCCTGCAGTAACCTCCAAAACGCGACCGGTGGTATTGGTGACGCTGTGGCCATTCAAGTCGATGCAGACATCTTCCGCCACAGTCAGAGGAGCAGTCAGCTCCAGATCAGCAGTCAGCTGATAATGACCGGCAGGCAGAGCGCTCACAGAAGGAGCTGCACCCACAGAAATGATATCTGTAGGCTCGCCGCAGGCAGCACATTTGGTAATGTCAGCCCTTACATCGCAGGAAAGATAGAACTTGGAGTCATTTTCCACCACATTGATTTGATAGTCGGAATCTACTGCGGTAAAGTATCCCTTAATGGTCTCCGCATCAGCAGCAGTCTCAACAGCCAATGCATCTGTGAAAATACCATCGTCAGTAACTTTAATAGAAGCACCGGTACTCAGGCAGTCTACGCTGACAGTACGGCCGATGCCAGTCAGATCCAGTTCATCAATCTTGACTGTGCCACCAATCTCGGGAGTTCCCAAAGCCTGTGTGTACATATTACCAATATAGCCGTTCTGCGTCTTCACAGAAACAGTTCCATTGGCCTCAGTTGCTGTTTCCCAAACAGCCTTCTTGATGTGGCCGCCAAGTGCATATACAGAAGTCTTACCGGAGTGCAGAGTACCCTGAATATCAGCGCCCTCACAGACCAATACACGCTTGGTTCCGTACACAGATGCAGCACCGGAGTCAGCAACCACAGCCTTGGTTGCACCTTCCATGGGAACATAGGTGCCACCAAACAATCTAAGCCAGCCGCCCTGATAAATCAGCGCAGACTTATCAGCGGTCATTTGGATTGTACCGGTACCCATAATGTTAGCATTGCAGTTAGACCCGGTGCTTGTCTTAATAACGGTGTTAGACGCAGAAATTTTCTGACCATTTAAATGGATGCAGTATGCAGTGGTCTGATCTGCTCCACCAACGCTCACAGTGCCCATTTTGGCAGTGCTGTTCAGATAATAGTAATTATCCAGTGTCAGACCTCCAACAGGCACAAAGTAATGTCCAGAGGCCAGAGCTGCGTCACTGCCAGCAGCTGCATCAGCCGTCAAAGCAGTCCAGCTCTGCTCCGTTCCGCAGAAGGGGCAGGTTGCTTTCTGGCCATCAGTGGTAAAGCTCAGTTTTTCAGCCTCTGTGTGCAGAGAGTTGAAAAATGTTACGCTCTCCTGATTGCCTGCTGCTTGAGCTGCGATCACGCCAACTGTAGCCAACAGAGCGATGACCAACAGCACAGAAATTAAACGTTTTTTCATTTTCTTGTTTTCCTCCTAACTAAAATAATTGGGGTATACGCGAAAATTATTAAACATGTGGGTCGCCCCACACAGAGATCCCGGCAATGCCGGGGCAGAAAGCCTATGTGTCACGCCGAGGCGGCAACTGACGTTGGCGGCGCGTCAGCAAAGCATGACTCAGAATGACAAATCGGCCTTTCGCCGATCCGGCTCACTCAAGATCTCTGATTGTTTAACAGGGAAACGCTATGGCACAAAATCCCAAAAAGCACACGCTCCCTAAGGAAAAACGGATTTCCCCTTTCAAAAGTTAGGCAAAATGGGTATAGTTATGCCATAGTAGAAATAATCTACCATGCTATTTATACCATTTTTTCCAGCCATTTGCAAGTATATTTTTAATAAATTCCATATTTTTTTCTTCAAAAAACCGAGGAAAAATGCATGACCGGAATCCGCCCTAAATTCAACAGAATTTTCCCGTAACAAGAATGTAGGGGCAGTGGATCAAACGAACCGGGCGCGGATCATCAGTGCAGTTTGCGGGAGGGCGCAGAGGCCCTCCCCTACATTTGGTGCGCACCATAACTGTCAGCTGTCAACTCCCAACTATGTCCGTGCGTAGGGGGGGGGCTTGCTCCCGCCGCCGGAAAATGTCCTCATTTTCCGGATTTTCGAAGAAAATGATTGCTTGCGCAATGTGATTTTGTTCCAAAATCACCGGTGGGGGCAAGCCCCCGCCCTACGATTCCGATATACTGGAAATTCCCCGTATCCAGACTGTAGGGGAGGGGTTCCATCCCCTCCCGTTACCCGGTGGCATAAACCCACCCGGTTGGTATGATCGGTGCATTTTGCGGGAGGGCACAGAGGCCCTCCCCTACATGGGTGCAGCGCATTAAACGGAACCGGTTGGTATAATCGGTGCGGCAGCGGGCGGCAGGTTGCCGACCCTACATTAGGTGCGGTGTATGGAACCGGTCGGGTGTGGCATGAATTTTGTGCATATTCCATAAATTTCACACCCACTTTTCTACCACCTTCATATTTGTTTAACAATTCGTTCCTTGTGTTTTTAGAATTCACAATATATAATGTGATTAGAAACATGATTCCTATTTTCATTTTCTAACCTCTCTCTTTTCGTGGAAGCCCCGGCACTGTCTGGTCAACAGTGCCGGGGACTTTCTTTTATCAGAAAAAGAGGGTGTCTCAAAATGCATATGTAGGGAATGACCTATGTGTCATTCCGAAAATTAGTTCCAAAATATACACTTAGGAACGGCACACAGGCCGTTCCCTACACATAAATATGCAATTTGGGGTTGTCTCATTCATT
>JAZSER010000065.1:0-19513 GCA_045531815.1 Faecousia sp.
AAAAAAAAAAAAAAAACCCCCAACCCGCTCGGGGTTTCCTGTAGATTTTTTTTCTGTCAGAATACCAGCTGGACGATCAGCATATAGAATACGGTGCCAACGCCGATGGAAAGCAGGGAATTGCGCTTCCAAAGGTGCAGTAGCGCAACCACGATGCAGCCCAGCAGCTCAGGGATCCCATAGGGGGCGCAGAGGAAGGAAACATCCTTCATGCAGTAGACCACCAGCATACCCATGATGGCATAGGGGAGGACCTTTCCCAAATAAACAATGATATCCGGGGTCTTCTTGTCGCTGCGGAAGATCAGGAAGGGAAGAAACCGTGTTGCCATGGTCACAAGGGTTGCAACCACGATGATCCAAACAGTGTGCCATTTAAACATCTGCAGCCCTCCTTGCGGTCTTCCGGGAGATGGTCAGCAAAAGCGCGATCATCACCATGGAGGGGATCAGAAAGATTTCTTTGCCAAAGATCAGTAAGCACAATGTGGTTGACATAACTCCAATAATGGCAGGACGGTGGTTCTTGTTGCTCAGCCACTGCTCAACGAACATGGTTACGAACAGGGCCGTCAGGACGAACTCAACCCCCTTAAAATTGATCGGCAGGGAAGAACCGGCGATATTTCCCAGTACGCATCCGCAGATCCAGTAAATGTGGTCCATGAGGGAAACCAGGAAGCAATACATATTCCGGCTCAGCCCTTCCGGGGGCTGGTTCTGGGTCACCAGGGAGTATGTTTCGTCGGTCAGCGCGAAGATCATGTAGGGCTTTTTCCTGCCGGCATCTTTGTAAGTATCCACCAGGGAAATGCCGTAGAAGATATGCCGCGCATTGACCAAAAGGGTTGCGACAGCGGTACTGATCAGGGATGCCTGGGTGGTGATAAGACTGACAGCCAGGTATTGCCCCGAGCCTGCAAACATAAAAAGGCTCATAAAGAATGCCCAGCCGATCCCGTGACCGCTTTCTGCCAGCAGGATTCCAAAGCCTGCACCCAGAAACAGGTAACCGGTCAGCACCGGGATGGTGTCCCGAAAAACTGCGAGAAATGCTTTTTTGCTCATGCTCGTTCACCTGCCTCTCTTTCTCAACAGATTATAGGCGTTTATGACAGGATTGTCAACTTGAATCCTACTTGCTTTTTAATTGGAATAAGGCTATAATAAAAAAAGTATCATTTACGCGGGAGGGTTTGCGTTTATGCAAAAATACATACAGTATGTGGAAAAGCACCGCCAGATCATTCTGGATGCGGTGGACTATATATGGAAGAATCCCGAAACCGGTTATAAGGAATGGAAGACCCACGCTTATTTGGAAGAGGCTTTTGCCAAGCTGGGCTATGAGCTGACCCTTGCCGGGGATATTCCCGGTTTTACAGCGCTGGTGGATACCGGCCGCCCCGGTCCTACGGTGGCAGTGTTCGGTGAGATGGATTCTTTGATCTGCGAGACCCACCCTGAAGCAGATCCCCAGACCGGTGCGGTCCATGCCTGCGGCCATTGCGCACAGGCGGCTGCTCTGTTGGGCTTGGCTGCTGCGCTGAAGGAGCCTGGCGCATTGGATGAAATGTGCGGCAAGATCCTTCTGGTTGCAGTGCCTGCCGAAGAGCTCATCGAGGTGGAGTACCGTGAGGAGCTGCGCAAGAAGGGCACGATCCGCTATTTTGGCGGCAAGCCGGAGTTTATGTCCCGGGGTCTTTTGGATGGCGTAGACATGGCGATCATGGTCCATACCTCCAGCGCTACGGACAGCGACGGCTTCATCAATGCAGGCTCCAATGGCTGCATTGCCAAAACGGTGTGCTTTGAGGGTGTGGCTGCCCATGCAGGCGGAGCGCCCCATAACGGTGTCAATGCTTTGTATGCTGCCAATTTGGCGCTGAATGCCATCAATGCTTTGCGTGAGACCTTTAAAGACGATGCCCACATCCGTGTGCATCCCATCATCACTGCCGGCGGTGTGGCGGTCAATGCCATTCCCGATACCGTGAAGATGGAAAGCTATGTCCGCGGAGCTACCATGGAGGAGATCGTAGCCGTCAACAGAAAAGTGAACCGGGCCACCGCTGCTGCGGCAGCAGCCATGGGCGCCAAGGTCCATTTGCGTGATATCCCCGGTTACTGGCCCAGAAGACATACAGAAAAGGGCATTGCCCTTGTGAAGGAAGCTTTCGACCAGGTCCTGGACAATTTTAAGGTGACCCAGGGCTGGGGCACCGGCTGTTCCGACATGGGTGATGTCAGCGCCGTCATGCCTGCGCTGCACCCCAACATCAGCGGTGCGACCGGCACTGCCCATGGAAACGACTACCGCATTGCCGATCCGGAAACGGCCTGTGTCAAGTCTGCCCAGGCGCAGCTTGCGTTCCTGGTGGTGGCGCTGCGCAATGACGCAGAGAAGGCCAGGGAGCTGATCGAGAGCTATGATCCGGTATTTGCTACTATGCAGGAATATTTTGACTATGTGGATAAGCTGAATTTGGATCGTGAGGCTGTCAGCTATGCCTCTGACGGCCAGGTGGTATTGAACTTTGGGGAGGTCTGATCTATGAAAAGGGAAGTCAATGTTTGGGATTATGCCGGACACATCATGCAGGATATCGGCAAGGGCATTCTTTTGACCACTAAGGCAGACGGCAAGGTGAACACCATGACCATCGGCTGGGGTATTTTGGGTGTCCAGTGGGCAAAGCCCATCTTTATCGCCCTGGTGCGTGAAAGCCGCTACACAAAGCAGCTGCTGGAGAAAAGCGGTGAGTTTACGGTGAATGTTCCCCTGGGGAAGGTCGATCCGCAGATCTTGGCCATTTGCGGCACCAAATCCGGCAGAGATATGGATAAGATCCAGGAGCTGGGCCTGACCCTGGAGGAAGGCAAGACCGTTTCTGTGCCTGCCATTAAAGAACTGCCTCTGACCCTGGAATGCAAGGTGATCTACAAGCAGGACCAGGATCCTGCAGCCATCGACCCGGATGTAGACGCACGCTACTATACCAAGGGCACAAAGAACGAAGGAGACTATCACACCGCCTACTATGGCGAGGTCACAGCGGCCTACATTGTGGAATAAGGAGTCACTATGAAAAGAATCGGTGTTTTAGGCGCAGGAACCTGGGGCATGGCGCTGGCAAGGATGCTCAGCCGAAGCGGACATGCGGTAACCGTATGGTCTGCCATTGAAAAGGAGATCGATGAGTTCTCTGCCACCCGCAGGCATCCTAATCTGCCCGACATGGTGATCCCGGATGAGATATCCTTCACCAAGGATATAAAGACGGTCTGCACCGGAATGGATGTTTTGCTGTTTGCTGTGCCGTCTCCCTTTGTGCGCAGCACGGCGGCAAAGGCTGCTGCCTATATTGCAGACGGACAGATCATTGTGGATGTGGCAAAGGGTATCGAGGAGGATACGCTGTTTACCATGACCCAGATCATTGCGGATGAATTGCATAATCCTACGGTCAAGCTGGTAGCCCTTTCCGGTCCGACCCATGCAGAGGAGGTGGCACGGGATCTGCCCACCACCATCGTGTCTGCCTGTGAGGATACGGAGGCGGCAGAACAGGTCCAGGAGATCTTTTCCAATACCTGTATGCGGGTGTATACCAATGAGGATGTGCTGGGTGTTGAGCTGTGCGGTGCTATGAAAAATATCATGGCGCTGGGATCCGGCATTGCGCTGGGTCTTGGCTACGGCGACAATGCCAAAGCTGCCCTTATCACCCGGGGCATGGCGGAAATCGTGCGGCTGGGAACTGCCATGGGCTGCAATGAGCATACATTTTACGGATTGGCAGGTATCGGTGACCTGATCGTTACTGCCACCAGTATTCACAGCCGGAATAACCGCTGCGGTATGCTGCTGGGACAGGGGGTTGCTCCTGCTGAGGCAGTGAAGCAGGTTGGCATGGTGGTGGAAGGCATTCATGCCCTGGGGGCGGCTATGCGCCTGATGGAGCAGTACCGTGTGGATATGCCCATCGTCCGGGCGGTCAATGCGGTGGTCAACCATGGCGCAGATGCCCGGAATGAAGTAGCCATGCTGATGCAGCGTGAGCAAAAGCCGGAAATGACGGATTGATCCATCGCGCGATTAAGAATGGAATGTGAACTTTTTCACGATTTGCTTGACAGAAGATACAGTTGCTGATATAATGCCCCGGGCATGAAGGCTTGTTTGCGATGGAGGTCTGTGTATGGGCTTTTTTGAATTGCTGCTTTTAGGAGTAGGATTGAGCATGGATGCCTTTGCGGTTTCCGTGTGCAAAGGCCTGTCTATGAAGGAAGCAAACATTAAGGCGGGTGTGGTGTGTGGCGCCTGGTTTGGCGGGTTCCAGGCACTGATGCCGCTGATTGGTTTCTTCCTGGGAACGATGTTTGCAGAAGCCATTCAGGCCTTTGATCATTGGATCGCCTTTGGACTGCTTTTGCTGATCGGCATCAATATGCTCAAGGAAGCCTTCAGCAAGGGTTGCGATTGCGAAAACCACGATGCAGACCTGTCACCCAAGACCATGTTTGTCATGGCCATTGCCACCAGCATCGATGCCATGGCTGTGGGAATCTCCCTGGCAATGGCAGGGGGAGTCAACATCTGGCTTGCGGTCTTGATGATCGGTGTGATTACCTTTGCCCTTTCTGCGCTGGGTGTCAAGGTGGGCAATGTCTTCGGCAGCCGGTTTGAGAAGAAGGCGCAGATGGCAGGCGGTGTGATCCTGATCCTTTTGGGCACAAAGATCCTGCTGGAACACTTAGGTGTTTTGGCATAAGATCTGCTACCGCGTGTAAACAGATGCCCGGGCGATGGACCGGGGATCGTTACAATAACAAAAGAAAAATCAAATTACAAAAGTATTCGGAGGAAAACAAACATGAAGAAGATCATTGCACTGCTGCTGGCACTGACCATGGCTATGGGTATGGTGGCCTGCGGCACAAACAGCGCAAGTGAAGAGACTACAACTGCGCCTAAGGTTGAGGTTCCCGCAAGCGCACTGGAGATCCTGACCAACATTTGGAACGGCGTCGAAGAGGGCAGCAAGTTCTTTGCTATGGGCGGCGACATGGGCAACCCCGTTGACAACGCTCCCGGCAACTACAGCCTGGAGGACGAGGGACTGACCGCAACTCTGCTGGTTCCTGCTGATCAGGTTGCAAACCTGTCCGAGGCAGCTTCCCTGGTTCACGGCATGATGCTCAACAACTTCACCTGCGGTGCATTCCGTATGGCTGAGGGCGCTGACGCTGCTGCTTTTGCCGAGACCATGCACGAGGCTGTTTCCAACAATCCCTGGATGTGCGGCATGCCTGAGAAGCTGCTGATCGCTGTTGTGGGCGGTGAGTATGTTCTGGTTTGCTTCGGCATCAACGATGCTGTGAATCCCTTCGAGACCAGCTTCAAGACTGCTTATGCAGATGCTGACATCAAGTACAGCGAGGCAATTACCGGCTAATTCCCTTTGAAACAGAAACTGCGGCAAGGCAAAAGCCCTGCCGCAGTTTTTATGCGGGGAATTATATTTGCATTCGGGCTTTTCAAAACATACTTTCTGTGCTAAACTAAAAAAGTACATGTCCTGAAAATACTCTGAGTATTACCATTATCGATAGGGGGAGGAATTACGATGCTGTTTTCCAGTATTCCTTTTCTGTTTTACTTCCTGCCGGCAGTTTTGCTGCTGTATTTCCTTGTGCCTTGGAAATTCAAGAACGCGGTGCTGCTGCTGTTCAGCCTTGTGTTTTACGCATGGGGCGAACCGGCGTATGTCTTTTTGATGGCTGCCACCATTGCGCTGTTTTTTGGCTGCGGCATTGCCATGGGAAAGAGCGATGACCCAAAGAAGAAAAAGCTTTGGCTGATCGTTTCTGTTGTAGTCAGCTTAGGCCTTTTGGCGATATTTAAGTATGCCGACTTTATTATTGGCAGCTTCAATGCGGTAGCCGGTACGCAGATCCCACTGCTGAAGCTGGCACTGCCCATCGGTATCAGCTTCTATACCTTCCAGTGCCTGAGCTATACCATTGATGTGTACCGCGGAACCGCTGAGGTGCAGAAAAACATCATAAGCTTTGGCGCGTATGTATCCCTGTTTCCCCAGCTGATCGCAGGCCCCATCGTTCGCTATGTGGATGTTGCCCGGGAGCTGGACTCCCGCAGCCACAGCTGGGATGAGTTTGCCCTGGGTATGCGGCGGTTTTTGCTTGGTCTTGCCAAGAAGATCCTGATCGCAAACCAGCTGGGTGAGCTGACCAATATTTTCCGGGCATCGGATGAAAAGTCCCTGCTGTTTTACTGGATGTATGCCATCGCATTTGCGCTGCATATTTACTTCGATTTCTCCGGCTATAGTGACATGGCCATCGGCCTGGGCCGGATATTCGGCTTCAAGTTCATCGAGAACTTCAACTATCCGTACCTGTCCAAGTCCATCGGTGAATTTTGGCGCCGTTGGCATATGAGCCTGGGAAGCTGGTTCCGGGATTATGTGTATATCCCACTGGGCGGCAACCGGGTCAGCCGGGGCAGATGGGTGTTCAATACCCTGGTGGTGTGGATGCTCACCGGTCTGTGGCACGGTGCGGCATGGAACTTTGTCCTTTGGGGACTTTTGTATGCGGTATTTCTGATGATCGAAAAGTGGGTGCCTGCACTGCAAAAGCTGCCCAGCCTGCTGCGAAGAGGCTATGTGCTTCTTATCGTAGTTTTGGGCTTTGTGCTGTTTAACGCAGTGGATCTGAACCAGGCGCTTTCGGATATCGCGGGCATGTTTGGCTTTGGCGGTGTGCCTCTGGTCACCGCGGAGACCCTTTACTATTTGCGCTCGTACGGGGTGCTGTTCCTGGCAGCTTTTGTTGGGTCGACTCCCGTCGTGTGCAACCTGGGAAGAAAGCTGTCGCAGAAGCGGATCGGTGCGATTTTGGAGCCGGTGCTTCTTCTGCTGCTACTGCTGGTCTGCACGGCTTATTTGGTGGACGGATCCTTTAATCCGTTCCTGTATTTCCGCTTTTAAGGAGGGCTGTGACGATGAATCAAAAAATTCGTGGAATTGGCGCAGCCCTGGTGCTGGCAGTTTGGGCGCTGCTGACAGCCTTTGCGTGGTTTTCTCCTGCCCAGGAGATGTCGGAGGCAGAGCGCCGTCCTTTGACGCAGTTTCCGGACCTGTCTGCAGAGTCTCTGCTGGACGGCAAGTTCATGACCGAATTTGAAGACTATACACTGGACCAGTTCCCGGTCCGGGATGGCTTCCGAAAGCTGAAATCCGGCTTCCATTACTATGTTATGTCCCAGTTGGATAACAACGATATCTATATCACCGACGGCTATGCCGCGAAAATGGAGTACCCCTTCAATCCGGACAGCCTCAGCCATGCCACCGGACGCTTTCAGTATGTATACGATGCATACCTGAAGGACAGCGGTAGCAGAGTGTTTGTGGCAGCCGTTCCGGATAAGGGATATTACCTTGCTGAGGAAAACGGGTATCTGGCAATGGACTACGAGGCGCTGTTCTCTCAGCTGCAGCAGGATATGCCCTGGGCAACCTATATTGATCTGACCAAGGACCTGTCTGCAGAATCCTATTATTATACCGATACCCACTGGAGACAGGAGCATCTGCTCCCGGCAGCCCAGACCATCTGCGAAGCCCTGGGCACAAAGGGACCCGAAGCAAGTGGCTATGCCCAGGTACAGCTGGAGCGGCCTTTCTACGGGGTATACTATGGACAGGCGGCACTTCCCATGGACCCGGAGCCCATGTATATTATGACCAGCCAGTTCCTGGATGATTGCCGGGTGTATAACTATCAGACCCAGGAGTATACCGATGTGTACAACATGGATATGCTGGACAGCAAGGACTTGTACGACGTATTCCTGTCCGGTGCGCAATCCCTTCTGCGCATCGAGTGTCCCAATGCCAACTCAGACCGTGAGCTGATCATTTTCCGGGACTCCTTCGGAAGCTCCATCGCACCGCTTCTGCTGGGTGAGTACAAGACGGTGACCCTTGTGGACATCCGTTACCTGAGCAGCCAGATGCTGGACCGCTATCTCCAGTTTGGCAATCAGGATGTTCTGTTCCTTTACAGCACCTTGGTGCTGAACAACGGCACAACCATCAAATAAAGAAAAATGTCGCCCTTGGGTTTTCCAAGGGCGACGCTTTTATTCTTTGGTAGCCAGGTTTTGCATCCAGGCGCCTTTTTTGATGATCTGGCTGCCGATCACGCATTTGATAACATCACCGATGTAGCAAAGGGTGTAAATGGGGAGCACAGGCAGCGTGGTCAGATGGGTCAGTGTAAATGCCAGGGGAATGCTGAAGATCCAGATAGCACCGCTGTCAAACAGGAATGTGATCAGGGTCTTACCACCGGCCCGCAGCGTAAAGTATACCGGGAAGATGTAAGCCTGCATGGGCATCGTGATGGCAGAGATCAGGATCAGCCATGCGGCAAGCTCCCGGATGGAGTCGGAGGTGTTGTAGATCATGGGGAATACCCGGGAACACATGGCCAAAAGGATCGCAAACACAGTGCCGGATACAACGCACAATGCAGTGAGCTTCTCGTAGTTGCTGCGTACCTCTTCTTTTGGGCGGCTTGCGCCTAACAGCTGACCGATGATGATGCCCACTGTGTTGCCTAAGGAGCGGAATACCACGGCGGCAAGATTATAGATGGTGGTGGAGATACTCAGTGCCGGGACTACATCCAGACCGCATACGCTGTAGCACTGGTTCAGCAGTGCCATGCCTACGGCAAATGCGCCTTCGTTGATTAGCAGGGGCATGCCCTTGACCGTGATGGTCTTAAACAGCTTTCCCGGAATGTACATGCTGCGGTAAATGCCCCGGATATAGGGATTCTGCATTGGATGCAGGTGGGTCCAAAGGGCAACGACGCCCAGCTCTACAAAGCGGGAGGCTACGGTCGCCCATGCAGCGCCTGCCACACCCATTGCCGGTGCACCGAAGTGACCGAAGATCAAAATATAGTTCAGAACAAGATTGACCAGGGTGGCGATCATGCCGGCAACCATGGGAAGCACCGGACGGCCGCATTCGCGCAAAGTGCCGGCATACACATTGGTGATAGCAAAGGGGACGAGACCTACCAGCATGATATACATATATTCCCGACCGTAACGCAGCGTATCGGCTGCCTGGGCAGGGTCACCGTCTCCCCGCAGATAGAGATTGATCAGCGGATCGCAAAGAAGCAGGAATGCACTGATACCCACGACGCAGATCACCGCGCAGGTCAGCAGCTTGTAGCGAAAGCTGTAGCGGATGCCGTCCAGATCTCCTGAGCCGTGGAACTGGGTGGTGAAAATGCCCGCGCCTGCGGCAGAACCCCAAATGCAGAGCATGAAGATGAAGAGCAGATTATTATTGACGATATTCACTGCGCTGATCTGCGCAGTGGAAAGCTGCCCCACCATAATGTTGTCCAGCATGGACACAAAGTTGGTGATGGCATTTTGCACGACAATGGGCAGTGCAATGGCAATGGCCCTGCGATAAAAAGCCCGGTCGCCGATATAACGTTTGAACATATTTGTTATTTGATTCCTTCCTGGTGTATATTTACAGCGCATACAGTTGCCCCGGCAGAGCCGGGGCATAGAGAAAAGTCAGATCGCCTTGCCGCCAAGGAAAACCTGCAGCTTGCTGTAGTGATCGGAGCAGATCAGAAAATCAGCGCGCTTGCCCTCAGAAATAGAGCCGATCTGGTCCTGACGGCCGATGGCGCAGGCCGGATTCCAGGTGGCAGAGCGTACCGCATCGGCCTCCGGGATGCCGAAGGACATGGCATTGCGCATGCACTGGTACAAATTGGTGGCAGAGCCTGCGATGGTGCCGTCAGCCAGCTTGGCAACACCACCGGCAAGAAATACAGCCTGTCCGCCCAGCTCGTATTCACCGTCCGGCATGCCGCAGCAGCGCAGGGCGTCAGAGACCAGCACGATCCGCTCAGCTCCGAACATGGAAAATGCCAGCCGTACGGAAGCGGGATGTACATGCAGCCCGTCGCAGATCAACTCTGCCCGGACATTGGGGTTTTCGGCAGCAGCCGGGATCACACCGGGGTTGCGGTGATGGATTCCGGGCATGGCGTTATACAAGTGTGTCAAGTGGGTAGCACCTGCATCAAAGGCAGCCTTGGCGTCTTCATAGCCGGAATCCGTGTGTGCAACCGACACGGTGCACAGTTTGCTGACCTCCTGGACAAAGGCTTTGGCACCGGGCAGCTCCGGAGCTACATCTGCGATGCGGATCAAACCGCCACAGCCTTCATACAGTTCCCGGAAGCCTTCGGCATCCGGTGCTTTCAAATAGTCAGCGTTCTGCGCGCCCTTTTTCTTCTCGGAGAAATAAGGACCTTCCATGTGGATACCTACCAGCCGCGCACAGCCCTCCGGCTGCGCCTGCGCCAGCTCTTCGGCGGTGGCATAGGCTTTGCGCAGAACAGGGTAGGGAAGGGTCATGGATGCCGGAGCAAAGGATGTAATGCCTGCCGAGAGCAAATACCGGGCCATACGCGTCAGACCTTCCCGGTCACCGTCGGAAAAGTCAGCACCGGCAGCACCGTGAATATGCACATCGATCAGACCGGGGATCACGGTAGCACCCTGCAGGTCTACGGCATCAGCCGGGGCTTCGTCAAAAAGGATCTTTCCAAACCGACCGTCATCGGTGACCTCGAAAGCACCGGTGCGGAAGATATGCGCCTCGGTAAAGATCCTTGCGTTTTTGTAATACATAACTGTACCTCCGTAACGAGTTCTATACATTAAATAATAACATATAGCGCAAAGAAAAGCAATGCCAATCGGCCATGTTTGCCTGCTGCGACAGCCGGAGAATTTCTTTGGATGAATTGCACCGTGATTTTATGAATCTTTGGTGATTTTACCCAAAATAAAACCGCCTTTTTGGAAGAATTGCTTATTGTGTTTTTGAGAAAAAAATGGTATCCTAGAATGGACAATATATTAGTGGTATTAGTGCGCCCAAATGTCGAATACGGTGCAGTAATATTGCTAAATTGTAGAAAGGGGATAAAAATGAAACAGGAAGCAACCAAGAAAAGCAAATTGTGGATCTGGCTTGTGGTCGGCATCGTTGCGCTTCTTGCTGTAGTTGGCGTCGTGCTTGGCATCGTACTGGCACCCGGCAGCAGCGGCGATGAAGTCGTGGATGAAGGCCCCAAGGGCGGCCGTCCTGAAATCTACTGGAACGTAGATCGCCAGGATTATCTCGAGGCAGACACTGGTATGTCTACTCGTGAGCCCGGTGAAGACGGCAACTTCTACATCACCTTTGCTTTTGAGGGTGAGCAGGTTGAACTGCCCATTCTCGACAAGCAGCTGGTTAACTACATTGACAGCATGGATGTCATGGGACTGGTCATGGACGAGTCCGGCATGGTCATCGATGCAGTGGATGTAAACACCATCGCTACAGAGATCGCCAAGGGCTTTGTTATTCAGAGCATCGATGGCGATATGATCACTCTGGACTCTTCCGTTGCACTGAACGGTATGGAGATCGTGGTCAACCGTTGTGAGTTGACTAAGTTCTACAACATTACCGACAGTGTTGACTTCAAGGGTCAGGAGATCGAAATGACGGATCTGCTTCCCATGGACTTTGTTACCGTTTACGGCAACGACATGGGCCAGGCTACTCATTTCGTGATCATCGAGCACCCCGTGGATTCTCCTGTGTACTGGCGTACTGCTCAGTTCTACAACTCCACGGCTAAGGAAACCACTCGTGTACCCGACGAGAACGGTGTTTACACCATCGAGTTCTTCGTCAATGGCGAGCGCGTGGAACTGAAGTGTAAGGACAAGGCTCTGGTTACGGCTATCGACAAGCCCAACAAGTTCTCTTGCCACACTGGTCTGATCTTCGATGAGGAAGGCTATATCATTGATACCCAGTCCTCCTTCGTCGGCATCCGCGGCAAGCTGGGATGTACTCTGTATGAGACCATCGAGGTCAATGGCACCACCTTCACTGCACAGCGTCAGATCGCTGGCGGCACTGAGGTTGGCCAGACCTACACCAACACATGGGACGAGAATACTGAGATCTATGACGTGTCCTTCTACCCTGTGGAAGAAGAGCGCGGCAAGCTCACTGAGAGCCTGCAGGTCGGCGACCGTCTGGTTGTCTTCGAAGACAGCACCGGTAAGCCTGTCGTGATCTTCGTTACTCACCGTCTGTGTGACAGCCCCATGTACTTCAACGTCACCAAGTCCTACAGCAGCGCAACCAAGGAAACCACCCGTAAGCCCAACGCAAGCGGCTGGTACACCATTGAGCTGATGGTCGAAGGCGAGATCAAGACCTTCAGAACCAAGAACAAGGACCTGATGACCCAGATCGACAAGCAGTCCAGCCGTTCCGTTGGTCTGAGAGTCGACGGCGACGAGATCCTGCAGGTTTGGGGTCATGAGCACGTATGTGGCTACGGCAGTAATGTCGGCTACTATGTTGACTCCATCACCAGTATCGTCATGACTGTTATTAACAGCACCGGCACATCCTCCAAGACCTCCATCATGAATGCAAACTGCAAGGTTTATAACATGTCCGGTATTGGCGGAGAGCTGGGCAGCACCACCACTCCTCAGGTTGGTGACTACTGCATCATCCTGAACAACCCCTCCGGTGAGGCTGTGTATGTCTACATTCTGCAGAGATATGTAGAGAACGCTGATGTTTACTATCTGCTCGACGGCAGAAAGTACAGCAGCACCACCCAGGCTACTACCCGTGTGCCTGATGATAACGGCTACTATGTCTATAAGATGGCCTCCAACGGCAAGCAGGTCACTGTGAAGACCCGCAGCAAGGCAATGGCCACCAAGATCGACAAGAGCGGTACTTATAACATCATTGCACTGGAAGTCAGCGGCGGTATTGTACAGAACGCTTATACTGCTTCCGCAGCAACAGGCGGTCAGCGTAAGGCTGCCGGCTACTATGTCCGCGGCTGGCAGGATGATGGCACTCTGCTGGTTTACTCCAAGTCCAGCTCTGCTACCATCAACATGACCTTCGCTGAGGACTGCAAGTTCTACAACGTAAGTGCTGACTACAACGACTTCAGAGGCGAGCAGATCAGCCGTAACTCCATCAAGGCTGACGACCAGATCCTGGGTCTGACTGATCGCAGCGGCAAGGTCGTGCAGTTCTATGTCTACGGACGCGACTTCTATGCACCCTTCTGCTGGCATGTCAATCGTCAGTACGACAGCGTTAAGAAGGTCACCACCCGTAAGCCCGACGAGAACGGCTACTACGTTTTCGAGCTGGTTTACGATGGCGAGATCAAGACTCTGAAGACCAAGGATATCGATATTGCTACCGATGTGGATTCCAGAAGCGCAGCCTTCTCCGTCCGCGATAAGAACGGCATCATCAAGGGTGTCCTCGGACCTCTGGATGTTAACAACATCGATGCAGCAGGTGAGATCAACAGCAAGGAAGTCATTAGTGTCAAGGGCAACAAGCTGACCGTTAAGGACGGCGAGGGCACCAAGACCGTTACCCTGCATCCCAAGTACAAGGCATACGACATGTCCGGCACCGGCGAGTACTATGGTCAGCTGACCAAGATCCAGCCCGGTGACAGAATGCGTACCTACATGGACAAGGATAAGCTCTACACCCACCTGATCGTTCAGAGCCGTTACTTCCCCCGTGTTAAGGGCGACGTCGGCATGTGCGAGCACTGCGGTAAGGAAGTTCAGTGGACCTCTTGGGGCGGCGGCTCTCTGCCCGCATCTGACGGTCACTACTACCTGTCCACCAATGTTAAGAATGCAGCCCAGGCTACTGTTGGCTCCAGCAAGGCCGGTGTATTCGACATCGTTGTTGACCTGAACGGCAAGACCCTGGATTGCAGCAAGCGTGCATTCCTGGTTTGGTACAACTCCAGCCTGAACATCATCGACTCTGTCGGTGGCGGTAAGATCGTCGGTCGCGCTGAACCGTCCACTGCTGGCGACCAGGGCGGTGTTATCCGTATTGCAGCCGGCGGTATCGTCAACCTGTACAGCGGCACTCTGGCCATGGCTGAAGATGCAAATCCCGCACAGCGCGGTGGTGTCATCTGTGTCAATGGTTCTACCTGTGAGTTCCATATGTTTGGTGGTACCGTTGAAAACGGTGTTGCTACTTATAATGCAAACGGCAAGGATCCTCAGGGCGGCGGTAACATTTTCGTTAACGGTGGTGTCCTGGAGATCACCGGTGGTAAGGTTACCGGCGGTAAGGTTACTGCTGGCGCCTTCGGCGAAAACGTTTACAACTACAACGGTAAGGTCAGCATTGCTGACGGCACTGTTGATGGCGGTATCGTCAACTATGGCCAGGAGCCTGAGGTTGAAAAGCCCATCCTGGACCTGAATGGCGTATACGAAGCAGCTAAGGCAATGACCTTCGCAGCTGACGGTGAGACCCACAAGTGTCCTGTCTGTGACAAGGATGTTGTCTGGAATGCTCTGCCCGTAGCCAACGGCGAAGAGAAGGTTGCTCTGGCTGACGGTCACTACTATGTTGCAGAAAACCTGGAGATCACCAAGTACTATGAGATCGCAGGTCAGGTCTGCATCAACCTCAACGGCAAGACCATTTCCTCTACCGACAGCGTATTCTCCACCCTGGGTGGCTCTGTCACCGCTATTATGGGCGAGGGTACTGTAACCGGTAACACCGAGGCTAAGTCCGTTGAAGCAACTGTCCTGAACAAGGGCACCATGTACCTGTGCGGCGGCACCTACGCCCGTTCCGCTGCAGCTTTGACATCCAGCACCGTTACTCAGCACGGCACAATGTACGTTTACGACGGCACATTGTTTGACGGCGCTTCCTACGGTCTGCGTTGCACCAGTGGTACTACCTACCTCTGCGGTGGTGCGAATACCGCTACTGCGACTATCCGTGTAGCTGGCGATAAGGCTAATGCAACCATTACCGGCGCTCCCAAGTACGAAGCTCTGCAGATCGCAACCAACAAGCTGGAGGTTGGCAAGCTGACCGAGGGCGCACAGATCAACATTACTGTTCATCCCGCTGACGGTATTCTGACTGAGGCTCTGTCCGATGCTGAGGCTGTGAAGGGCTACTTCACCACTTCCATCGCTGGCAAGAAGATCGACGTTGTCAACGGTGCAATCGCTGTTGTTAATGCTTCTACTGAGCCTGACGAGCCCGATGTTCCTGTCGAGCCCGAACTGCCCGAGTACCCCCTGAACAAGATCGACAATTCCTCCATCAGCGAGAAGTTTGCTGAGGGCACCACCACCGCACTCTGCCCCGTTTGTGAGCAGGAGGTCGAGTGGATCGCTCTGGAAGCTATCACTGAGACCAAGGAACTGGAGAACGGCAAGCACTACTACCTGGCAGGCGACCTGGAGAACGCAGCGTCCTATAAGGTTCCCGCTGGCGTTAAGGACGCTCCTGTCGAAGTGACCATCCACCTGAACGGTCACAACATCACCAGCAGCACTCAGGTGCTGACCACTGGTGTCCGCGCTAACACCTACATCCTGGGCGAAGGCACTGTCTGCGGTGCTGCTACCACCGGCAATGCTGCAACTCTGGCTCTGACCAGCAACACTTACCTGCTGGGTGGTACCTACACCCATGTTGGCACTCTGCCCACTGCTACCCTGCTGCGTGCTGATGACTCCATCAACGTTTACGCTGGTGCTGAGTTCGTAGCTACTGAGGGTGCAACCGGTGCACATATCAATGTTCCTTACGGCGCATTCAATATGTACGGCGGCTCCATCGCTGGCGGTACTGCTGTTGCCGGTGACAAGACCGACGGTAAGGGCGGCAACGTCTGTGTCGGTGTGAACACCATCAACACTGTTTCCGGCAAGACCCAGCATCACTTCAACATGTACGGCGGCTTCATCGATGGCGACGTATTTGTGAACTTCCCCGCAACAAGCTCCAACACCTTTGGCTTCACTGTCGAGGGCAACAGCGTCATTGCTAAGACCAATGGCGGTCTGACCATCGCTGATGGCAAGCTGCTGACCGTTGGTCAGCTGGGCGCTGAGGCTGAGATCTATGTTACCGCTGTGGATGTCTTCACCACTGAGCTGGCAAATGTCAAGGCAGCTGCAAAGGCTGTCAAGGCTGCACAGGCTGGCTATGAGGTCGTTGCTGAAGGCAATACTCTGGCCTATGCTGAGAAGCTGGATCCCAACGACACATTTGAGAAGGCTAACGCAATGGACTTCTCCGATGCTCAGAACCTGCCCACTACCTGTCCCTTCTGTAACGAGACTGTTACCTGGACTGCTCTGCCCGCTTCCAATGGCGAAACCAATGTGGAGCTGGCTGACGGCCACTACTACGCTGCTGAGTCTCTGGCTAACACCAGACCCTATGGCGTTTCCGGCAAGGTTTGCGTACATCTGAACGGTAAGGACATCACCAGCGAAAGCTGGGTGTTCATGCCCACTGCAAGCGCAGATCTGACCATTATGGGTACCGGTGTTGTTACCGGTGGTTCTGATACCAACGGTGCAGTCATGACCCTGACCGGCACTCTGAATCTGTGCGGTGGTACCTTCCGCAAGACTACTAGCACACATGTGTTCATGAACCCCACCACCGCTAAGAATGCTGTTATCAACGTTTACGATGGTACGGTCGTTGAGGGCTCCGGTGCCATGAAGGAGAATACTTTCCGCGTAACGGCTGACGGCACTCAGCTGAACATCTTCGGCGGTGAGCTGAAGGGTACAGCTACCAGATCTGCTCTGAATGCACAGATCACCGTTTCCGGTGCTCCTGTTATTGAGTTCCTGCAGGTTGCAGGCAACAACAAGCTGATCGTCGGTGAGCTCACCGAGGGTGCTGCGATCAATGTTGCTGAAGCTAAGGCCGACGGTATTGTAACCGTTGCTCTGGCTGATGCTGAGGCAGTGAAGGGCTACTTCACCACCTCCATCGCAGACAAGGAGATCGGTGTTGCTGGCGGTGCCATCGTCATCGTTGACAAGGCTACCGAGCCTGAGGAGCCCACTCCCGAGGATCCCAAGCCTGAGGACCCCAAGCCCGAGGATCCCAAGCCTGAAGAGCCCGTGCTCACTGGCTACAACGCTGTTTATGCAGCAGCTAAGGAAATGAACTTTGCTGATGCTGCAGCAATGCCCACTACTTGCCCCTTCTGCGACACTACAGTCACCTGGCAGGCTCTGCCTGCCGCAGGTGAGCTGGCTGCCGGTCACTACTACCTGGCAACCGATGTAGAGCTCGCAAGCGAGGATGATCTGTACACCGCTAAGGAAGGTGCAGTCTGCATCAACCTGAACGGCAAGACCATCAGCGCTCCCAAGTCTATTTTCAAGGCTGAAAAGACCGCTACACTGACCATCATGGGTGAAGGCACTGTCCACGGCGCAAAGACCGCTAAGGGCTCTGTTGTCTATGCTCTGGGTCCTGTGAACCTGTGCGGTGGTACTTATACCCACACTGTCGCCGGTACTTCCACCTTCCTGACCGCTGTAGACAATTCCGGTATCTATCACGGCACTGTCTTCACTCTGGCTGAGGGTGTCACCGGCAACCACGTCCGTAACACCAGTGGTCTTATGACCATCGCTGGTGGTGAATTCCTGAACACCGAGGTCAGACTGTCCTCCAAGGGCGCAGCCGTGATCTCCGGCGCTCCCAAGATCGCCAAGCTGCAGGTCCAGAAGGATACTGATGTGATTACTGTTGGCGAGCTGACCGAAGGCGCACAGATCAATGTTACCTTGGTTCCTGATTCCGGCGTATTCACCACTGAGTTTGCCAGCGAAGAAGCTGCCAAGGCAGCTGCTGCATACTTCACCACCACCATCACCGAAACTGTCGATGAGGTCGTAGTGGAGAAGGCTGTTGGCGTTGTTGGCAAGACCCTGGCTATCGTCGATAAGCCCGCTGAGCCCGCAGAGCCCGTTCTGCCCACTACCTGCCCTGTTTGTGCAGCTACTGAGCTGACCTGGACTGCTCTGCCCGCTGCTGGCGAGCTGGCTACCGGCCACTATGCTGTCGAAGCCGATCTGGAGAACGCTGCTCCCTACACCATCGCTGCTGATGCTGTAGTCTGCGTCCACCTGAACGGCAAGACCCTCAGCTCCACCGGTATGGTATTCGATGTTACTGTCGGCACTCTGAACATCATTGGCGAAGGTACCGTTATCGGTGCTGAGGCTACTGATGCTGCAGACACTGCTTCCACCATCAAGGTTTCCGGCACCGGTGCTGTGAACCTGGCTGGCGGCACCATTAAGCATGCTGCTACCTCTCAGAACCCCTCCGTCGTCCACGCTGGCGGTAACCTGAACATCTACGAGGGCACCGTTCTGACTGCTGACGAAGGCACCCTGGGCGGTAACCTGTACATCTCCAAGGGTACTACCAAGATGTACGGTGGTGTGATCTCCAACGGTGTTGCTGTTAAGAACAAGACCACCGGTTGTGCATGGGGCGGCAACGTTCTGATCCGTGGTCTGAAGACCAACGCTTCCGGCCTGTATATGTACGGTGGTGAGATCTTCGGTGGTGTCGCTGAGTACGGCGGCAACATCGGTATCCCCGGTCACTTCGGTGGCACCGGCAACCTGACCCTGCGTCTGTACGGCGGCAAGATTTATAACGGCACTGCTAACTCCACCAAGGGCGGCATGGGTGGCAACATCTATGCTTACCAGACCAAGAACCGCGTGATTATGCGTATTGAAGAGCTGCTGGAGAATGACGGCGTTGCTCTGAAGGGCGTTGAGATCTACGGCGGCAAGGCAAATTACGGTGGAAACATTGCAATGCGTTACACCAAGCCCACCGATGGCACTACTGTTACTGCTCCTTACTTCATGATCCGCGGTGCTAAGATCTACGGCGGTGTTGCTACCAAGCTGGAGGATAAAGCCGGCGTGGGCGGTAATGTCTACCTGTCCGGTCCTTTCACTGCTACCATCGGCATGAAGGAAGAGAACAATGCAACTACCGGCACTGTTATCACCTATCAGCCCACCACTATCACTGGCGGTCAGGCTGTCAATGGCGGTAATGTATACGCTGGTGTCAGCGCTCTTAAGGTCGAGGAAGGCGCTACCTTCTCCGAAGGTGTTGCTTCTGAGAACGGCGCAGAGATCTGGCTGGGCTCCTCCGCTAAGTATACCTGCACCGGCGTTGTTGACGCTGAGAAGGTCTACACTGAGGTTGCTGCTCAGTAAGATTTACTGACGAGCACTGTAATACTCCCTAACTAACGCAGCAGCCCTGCGGACGAAAGTCCGCAGGGCTGTTTTCTATAATTCATAAAAAAGCGGGCAGCAAAAGGCGGATTCCCGTAGGGATTTACACGGTTTTGAAGGAATCTTTTTCCCCACAGAAAATCCATCGTCCTTGAAATACATACAGTATTCCTGCGTCCTCTGAATATTCCTGTGAGAAAAAATCTTCTCTTCAAAACTGCG
>JAZSER010000015.1:0-7712 GCA_045531815.1 Faecousia sp.
ATCCCAAGAAGGGAGAAACCTTTGGCTTTACCAACCAGGCAATCAAGATCGTCGGTACTCTGGCGGTGGCAGAAAGTGAAGATAAACCTTTCACGGATATGTATGGTTATCAGTTCAACTATAAGATCGTAGATGCCACCTATACCATCATTCAGGCGGACGAACTTTCCGAGGATATGGCTATTTGGCAGAAGATCGCGGAGACCGATGTTGTCAGCGATATCTACAGGATGTATGACTATGTGAATTTCCTGTGCGCGTGGAATACTTACTATGTCAACTCCGGAACGGATGAAAACGGCAATGTTGTTCCCGGCTACTATCTGTACCCGACAGATGCCGTCTACCTGATAACTACCGATGGTGCACAGTATAATTACGGTTATAAAGACGGCTATTTCGATCGTATTGTTTCCAAAATCGAAGCAGTCGATCCCAACGCCTTTGCTGATCTGGTTGCCAATGTTCGCAGCGCAGAAGCGTTAGCGAAGAAAGCGTTGGCTGAACTGGAAGACGAACACTATACTTCCGAAAAGAAGTACCTGGAACAATTCGGTACAGAAGATCTGGTATATACCCTTACCATTGGTGAAGAACTGACAGCCGAAATGCAGACGCTCTATTCCGCATTTGCAAACTGGTTAGGAAGTTGGGAGATGTAATCGCATAGCATTCATGTCGTTGTACAATTTGAAAAAAGCATGCCAGATCCCCACGCCAAAAACCCACACAAAACCGACACGGGCCGTGAAAAACCGACACAAAACAACCACTGCAAGCTACAGCAAGGAACGGTAGTCAAATCCGAAAAGTCCTTGATACACAAGGGTTTTATCCAACAATTTACGATAAGAGGCGCAAGGCAAAAACCGCTTCAAAATAGTTGGTAAGGATGAGATCGCCAGTGAGAATTTGGGGAGCGAGGCGACCGCCGCCGGTGGCGGAGTCAAGGGAGCCGAGCGAGTGGCAGCGGTCGGTGTGCAACGCAGCCGCACCGTCGGCAAGGCGCACACCGGGCACCGCAACAGGGGAGCGAAATAAGCTGCCGCAGGCAGCCACCTTGTATATAATAAGGCCGCATCCTTTTCAGCGATTTTACTGAAAGGATGCGGTCTGTTTGTGCGTTCAAGAATTCAATTGTCTAAACAGCGGGACAGGAGACCCGTCCCCTACATTTTCATTCATAGCCTCGATTTTGCGCGATCCATTTCCGGGGATTGTTCTCAATATATTCCCAAATCTCATTATAATCCTGCTGATTACGGATCACATGGTCGTAATAGGAACGTTGAAATATGGATTGTCCAATTTCTTTTGCAACCAGCACCTTGATCGAACGAACAATGTTTGAAATACGGTTGTGCTGCGGTTTTGTGTCCGTAGGGGTCGATGCCCACATTGCCCCGTCCCTTGCGGTTTTCTGTTGGAATAACATACCCAAAGGCAAGAGAATCGCAGGCTCACAGTTTTCTCACAAACATGGCGCGAATTGCGTTCAAAACAGCGAGGATCATAACGCCCACATCCGCAAAGATCGCGATCCACATATTGGCAGCACCGAAGGCAACCAGGATCAGCGACAGCACTTTGACCGTGATGGCGAATACGATGTTCTGATGCACGATGCTGAGACATTTGCGGGAGATCTTAATGGCCTTTGCGATCTTCATGGGATCGTCATCCATAAGGACCACATCCGCTGCCTCTATGGCGGCATCTGAGCCCATGGCGCCCATTGCAATTCCGATATCCGCCCGGGAAAGCACCGGTGCATCGTTTATGCCGTCCCCTACAAAGGCAAGCTTTACTCTTTTGGGTTTTTGGTCCAGCAGCTGCTCCACCTTGGAAACCTTATCACCGGGAAGCAGTTCACTATAGAATGTGTCGATTCCAAGAGAACCGGCAACCTGCTCAGCAACGCTTTTCACATCCCCCGTCAGCATAACTGTTTTTTGGATACCGGCCTTTTTGAGTTCCGCCATTGCGTCAGCCGCAGTAGGCTTCAGCGCGTCGGATATCACGATATGTCCGGCATATTGGCTATCTATCGCAATATGGACAATCGTTCCAACATTGTCGCAGGGCGCACACACTACGCCGAGGCGCTTCATCAGCTTATCGTTTCCAGCAGCAACGGTCCTGCCATCCACCTTTGCGATAACGCCGTTTCCGCTGATCTCCTGTACATCACTGACCCGGTTTCTGTCCAATTCCTTGCCGCAGGCGCGCTGCAGGCTTTGCGCAATAGGATGAGAAGAGGCGCTTTCCGCCAGGGCGGCATACTCGATCAGTGTTTCCTCCGGAAGCTCGTTGTGATGAATAGCGCTGACTTCAAATACTCCCTGGGTCAGCGTGCCGGTCTTATCGAACACCACATAACCGGTTTGCGATAGTGCTTCCAGGTAATTGGAGCCTTTTACCAATATACCTTCCTTGCTTGCTCCGCCAATGCCTGCGAAAAAGCTTAGAGGCACACTGATCACCAATGCACAGGGACAGCTGGCCACCAGGAAGGTCAATGCACGGTAGATCCACACGCTCCAATTGGCAGGAACGCGCAGCACCATGCTGACAAGGGGCGACAGGATCGCCAGTGCCAACGCACTGCAGCAAACAGCAGGGGTGTAGATCCTGGCAAATTTGGAGATAAAGTCCTCAGATCTGGACTTTCGGGAACTGGCATTCTCCACAAGATCAAGGATCTTGGAGACAGTGGATTCCCCGAATTCTTTGGTCGTGCGGATCTTCAGCACACCGGTCATATTGATGCAACCGCTGATGATCTCATCCCCGGCCTTTACATCCCGGGGCAGACTCTCTCCGGTCAGCGCACTGGTATTCAGGGCAGCATTGCCCTCCAAGACGATACCGTCGATGGGAATCTTCTCACCCGGCCGGACAACGATCACCGTACCGACCTGCACCTCGTCCGGATCTGTCTGGACAAGCTTTCCGTCGATCTCAATGTTGGCATAGTCCGGGCGAATGTCCATCAGCTGGCTGATGTTTTTGCGGCTCTTGCCCACAGCATAGCTTTGGAACAGCTCGCCCACCTGGTAGAACAGCATCACCGCAATGGCTTCCACATAGTCCCCCGTGTCCACCAAGCCGATGACCATCGCGCCAATGGTTGCGATGGCCATCAGAAAGTTCTCATCAAAAACCTGCCGGTTTAAGATCCCCTTCCCTGCTTTGCGCAGGATATCATAGCCAATGATCAGATACGGGACCAGATACAGCAGAAAGCGGAGAATTCCGCCAATCGGCAAGAACCCAAGGATGATCATCAAAGCCGCGGAAATGATGATCCGCCTGAGCATCTTCTTTTGTTTTTTTGTCATAGCGCTATCCTTCTCAAACAAGCAGGCCCTTCGGATCGGGATCACAGGTAGATCTCGCAATCGTCCTCGACCTTCTTACAGCTAACAAGCACGTTTTGCATGACGGCAGCCACATCCGCACCGTCTTCAAATTCCACGGTCATTTTCTGGGTCATAAAGTTTACGGTTGCGTTTTTGACCCCTGCGGTCTTTTGGGCAGCGGTCTCCATCTTATTCGCGCAGTTGGCGCAATCCACTTCGATCTTATACGTCTTTTTCATAGAAGCAAATCCTTTCAAATCCGAATACAACAATTAAGAGATTGCTTAATCGTTGTATTCGTAGTATACTGTTGATGATCTCAAGAATCAATACCTCTTAGCATCAGACTGCCAAAATGGCGAAGAAGATTTCTAAAAAGGACAATTGGAGGCGCCTATGAATGAATTTGTATTGCCCCACCAGCATGGCGAAAAAAATATCGGGAGCTTAAAAGCAGAACTTTCAAAGAACGCACGCTTTTCCACGACAGCTGAGATATTCAAGCAGCTGAGCGATCCCACAAGATTGCAGATTTTTTGGCTGCTTTGTCACCAGGAGGAATGCGTGATCAATATCGCTGCCTTACTCGATATGTCCAGTCCGGCCGTTTCCCATCATCTGCGCTCACTGCACGACAGCGGTTTGATCTCCAGCAGACGCGACGGAAAAGAAGTATATTACACAGCGGCCGAAACCGAAGCCTGCGAGTTACTGCACAAGTCCGTTGAGCAGGTGATGCAGATCGTTTGTCCGGAAAAAGCCGTGGACTACAGCCGTTCCACCCAGGAGATCATTCACCGGATACACGCGTATCTGCTGGAGCATCTTGTCGATAGAATCACCATCGAGGACTTGTCAAAACAATTTCTGATGAATCCAACCACGTTAAAAAAGGCATTCAAGGATGTATATGGCACATCAATTGCGGCGCACATGAAGCAGCATCGAATGGAACTCGCAGCCAAATTATTGCTGGAATCAAATAAGAGCATCGCACAGATCGCTTTCGCGGTTGGCTACGAAAGCCAGAGCAGATTTACAAACGCATTCAAACAAGTCTATGGAATGCTTCCCAGTATATACAGAAAACAGCAGCAAAGGATTCCCATTTCTACGGTACGATGTCCCTGATGCGCAAATCTGTCTATGTTATGGGGCAGCGGTTTTCATTATTTCTTTTTCCATTTTTTCAGCAGATCTGCAAACAACCGTATAGTAAACACCAGGGCAACGGTCCTTACGAGTCCTCTGACCCAGCCGGATACAGCAGACACATATCTATAGGTCTGCGGATAGGTAACCGCGTTCTGGGCTTCGTAGGCAGGCAGGGCAAAAAGAAACCATGTGATCAAATACACGGTCCACCCGGAAACCGTACCGATAAGGTCATTGCGCAATGTACCCGGGAACGCTTTGTAGGACCGCAGAGATGTTACCATCGTAAGGGTGGCAAACACTGCCAGAAGACACCATGCCACAATCAGATGGAGCGACCATTCACCGGAATATATCTGCGGGTAGAAAACATATTGCCAATTGACTCCCGATGCAAACAGCAGGTAAATCTCAACAAACAAGTAGACGACCCATGCGCACCAAAGACCCGCATTTTTTCTTGCAAGCAGGCAGATCAAGCCGCAGCCGGCAAAAGGTGCTGCCAGCACCACCCCTGCAAGAACATCCCCAAAAAGCGCGATCATAAGCCATAATACCACTGAGAAGCACAGCAGTACAACACCTGCCACCTTTTGGACCGATCCGAGGGTGGGGCGCGCAACACAGATCACCTTCTGTTCTGGCATTTCCGGCGCAAAGGCTTGTTCTTCCCGCTGCTTATCCAATACAAGTTCATCTAAAGATACGCAAAAAATCTCACTAAGCTTGATCAGCTTATCCAATTCCGGAACAGATCCGTTTGTCTCCCATTTGGAAATGGATTGCCGGGATACCTCCAGGGCATCCGCCAAATCGCCTTGGGACATTCCCTTCCCGGTGCGGAGCTTGTAGATTCTTTCGCCTAAAGTCATAGTCCTACCTCCTTGCTGGTTTGCCGTAAGTATAGCAGTTGCGCTCCCAAAAGTCCACCAAGCCGGCTTGGAAATGTTAGCAACTGCCGGTTGCACATCTGAAACAGGACCTCCAGCTATCCCTTTTGGCGAAAACATGGTATTATGGATGTAACATAGGCGCCCCGGAATTCTATTACATAAATGAGGAGGGATGTATATGGACGACCAAAAGATCATAACGCTCCTTTGGCAAAGGGCGGAAAGTGCCATTGAAGCACTTGCCAAAAAGTTTGGAAACAGGCTGATGTCTATCGCCATGAATATTCTTGGTGTGCACCAGGATGCAGAAGAGTCTGTCAATGATACCTACCTTGCAGTCTGGAATACAATCCCACCCAAGAAACCGGATCCTCTGGCAGGTTATGTATATGCAACCGGGCGGAACATTTCCCTGGACCGGCTCAAGTACAATACTGCCCAGAAACGGGATGGCCGATACGATGTGTCTATTGACGAGCTTGCAAACTGCATTCCTGCCCCTGCGTTGGAGGAAACCGTGGAAGCCAGAGAGCTTGGACTTGCCATCAATCGCTTTTTAGGAGCAATCAGTGCCGATAACCGGGCCCTGTTTCTTCGCAGATACTGGTTCGGTGACTCAGTGCAGGAGATTGCAAAGGATCTCGGTCTGCGGGAGAACGCAGCCAGTGTTCGCCTGGGCAGGATCCGGATGCAGCTCCGGGAACACCTCATAAAGGAGGGGTACGTCCATGAATGAGAAAGTTGCAAAAGCCTTGAGCTATGTGGACAAAAAGTATGTCACTGCTGCTGCGAAGCGGAAAAAGAGGAAGACGAAGTATTGGGTCAGCGCAGTGGCCGCCGTCCTTGCCTTGGTGCTGCTTTTCAATCTGCCCAGTATGCCCATGGTTATCTCCGCTAAAGCAGTCAGCATCGCATCCGAGTCCCGGCAAATGCAGCGCCCGGATCAAAAGGATTACGAGAACCGGGACGCCTGGAAAGCAGATATTAGCAAGTGGGAAGCCGAACGAAGCTCCCGGTCCAGCACCACCAGAGAAGCCCTCGATGCCCTCGCCCCCTTTTTTACCAAGGGTTCTGCCCAATTTTTAAGCACCCAAGGCAGCGAAAACCTGCTGTGGTCTCCCATCAACGCATACATCGGTCTTGCCATGATGACAGAGCTGACCGACGGTGCAAGCCGGCAGCAGATCCTGGACTTATTCGCTGCCGGAGACCTTGATGCACTTCGTCAGCAAGTTGGTGCGATCTGGGAAAGCGCCTACAACGATGACAGGCATGAGGTCTCCACCCTGGCCAATTCTCTATGGCTGGAAAACGGCCTGGATTACCGGCAGGACACCATGGACAGCATTGCCCATTACTATTATGCGTCGGTCTACCAGGGTGATTTGGGCAGCCGGAAAATCGACAATGCCATCGGTGCATGGATCAATAATCACACCGGTGGTTTCCTCAAGAATGCCTCAAAGAATATCCATCTGTCCCCGGAAACCGTTCTGGCTCTGTATTCCACGATCTACTTTCAGGCCAAATGGCAGGATGAATTCTCTGAAAGCAAAAACACGCAGGATACATTTCACGCGCCCAATGGTGATATCACAGCCACCTTCATGAACAAGAAACTGGCACAGATGAATTACTACTATGGCGACAAATTCAGTGCTGTTGCATTAAGTCTTAAAAACGGAAGCCGGATGTGGTTCATTCTGCCGGACGAAGGCTACACCACCGCCGATGTGCTGGCTGATGGCCAGTATATGCAAATGGTGCTGCAGCAGGATTGGGAAAACACAAAGTGGATGAAGGTGAATTTGTCTGTACCCAAATTCGATATCAACAGCACCATGGATCTGAAAGACGGGTTGCAGGAAATGGGTGTGACAGATGTATTCAATGAGGGTGCTGCGAACTTTAGTAAGATCACAGGAGATGTCCCCATCTTCCTGACAGCCGCAAACCAATCTGTGAGAGTGCAGATCGACGAAGAAGGTGTCAAGGCTGCGGCATATATTGAGTTCCCGGGAGCTACAAGTCCAGAGCCGCCCAAGGAGATCATAGATTTTATTCTGGACAGACCTTTCCTTTTTGCCATAACCACAGATAACATTCCTTTGTTCATGGGCACAGTAAATCATCCTTAATCATTTGCAAAAAGTGCGTCGGGAAAGGCGGATTCCCGTAGGGATTTACACGGTTTTGAAGGAATCTTTTTCCCCACAGAAAATCCATCGTCCTTGAAATACATACAGTATTCCTGCGTCCTCTGAATATTCCTGTGAGAAAAAATCTTCTCTTCAAAACTGCG
>JAZSER010000059.1:0-20800 GCA_045531815.1 Faecousia sp.
GCACCTCTAAAAACTACCCTTTTGCGATTTGAGCGCATCTTTTGCCCCAACTTTTCCTTTTGAAAACACCGCAATACACAAAGTATTCCGGTATTTTCAAAACTTAATTTGGAGCAAAATCTGCTGCTCAAATCATCAAAAAATAGTTTTTAGAGGTTGCCTAAACATATAGAAAGAGGTATCGTTATGCGTAAGAAGGTTTTATGGATTACTGAGACAGCCGTTATGCTGGCATTGCTTGTTACTCTGCAGGCACTGACCAAGCCAATGGGGCAGCTGGTTACCGGCTCCTGCGTGAATGCCGTTTTGGCAATCTCTGTATTATTGGTGGGTATGAGCAGCGGTATTACAATCGCTCTGATCAGCCCTGTGTGTGCATATCTGTTTGGTATTGCACCTAACTTCGTGACAGTTTTGCCCATTATGATCGGCAATGTGTGTTTTGTGGTGCTGCTGCGGTTGATCGCCGGCAAAACCCACAAACCTATTTGGCGGCAGCCTGTTGCGTTGGTAGCCGCAGCCGGTGTCAAATTCGGTGTCTTGTATCTGCTGGTGGTCAAAGTCATTTGTGGCATTGCCTCCGGTGCTCTGCTGGGCAAGAAGCTGGGCGATATCGTTGTGCTGGCACCTCCCATGCTGAAGATGCTGCCTACCATGTTTGCTTGGCCTCAGCTGTTTACTGCGCTCATCGGCGGTGCGGTAGCGCTCTTGATCACCCCCGTACTGCGTAAAGCACTGCACAGATAATTTAACAGATCTTCAAGCCTCCGGTTTCGACCGGAGGCTTTTCTTTTTGCCAGCATTGACTTTACAGTGTGCATTTTTTATGCTAATATTTCATTGGTAAATATTACTCTTTTACCAACGATTTTACCAAAGTTGCCCGTGAAGGCATGAAAAGAAACGAGAAGATTTGAGAAGATACGAAAATCGCCCCTAACATTTGGGTAATGAAAGGGGTGTAAATACAAGGATTTAAGAAGAAATCCGGTACTTTTAAGGAGATTCATAAGATGGTTAAAATCTTATTTGTTTGCCATGGCAATATTTGCCGCAGCCCCATGGGGGAATTTGTATTGAAGGATATGGTGAAAAAGGCAGGCCTTTCGGAGCGCTTTGAAATCGCCTCTGTGGCGGTGAGCAGGGAGGAACTGGGAAATCCTGTGTATCCGCCTGCCCGACGGGAGCTGCACAGCCACGGCATTGCCTGTGACGGACACAGAGCCCGGCAGATCACCCAGGGGGATTTGGACCGCTATGACCATATTTTCTATATGGACCGTTCCAATCTGCGGTATTTGCGGCAGATGTTCCCCGGAGAAACCAAATTCCGTCCTTTTTTGGACCGGGATGTGGCAGACCCCTGGTACACCGGTGACTTCACCCAGACCTGGGCGGATATCTGTGAAGGCTGCCAGCGGATCATGGAGGAATTGGCATGATAGACAAAGAACTGCTGGAACAGCAGCTGACAGAGCTTCCTCTGTATGCTTACTTTTTTATTGACCCCAAGGGGCTGGAATACTCTGAGCGTATTCGCTGGATCTGCCAGCACGAATGCCCCATGTACGGAAAGACCTGGGCTTGCCCTCCCGGAGTGGGTACAGTGGAGGAATGCACGAAAAAATGCCTGGGATACAATTCCTGCCTGATGGTGGGAACGATCACCGAGACAGAGGATATTGCCAGCATGGAGGCTGCGCTGCGTACCCGGCCGGAGCATGAGGCCATCACCAACCATGTGCGGGATCTGTTCCGGGCGCAAGGGGTAGAGCCGTATATCCTGTCAACGGAGGCATGCTCCGTTTGTGAGCGCTGTGCTATTTTGGACGGCCTGCCCTGCCGGATGCCAGAGCGGATGCACCCCTGCGTGGAAAGCCACGGCATCAATCTGATCCCCACATTGGAGGAAAACGGCTTGGATTTTCAGTACGGGGATAATATCGTCACCTGGTACTCGATGCTGTTCTTCAATGAATAAAAAAGTTCCTGCGGAGCTTCCGCAGGAACTTTTCTTGTTTGGATCAGTCGTCTGTGTTAAGCACGACTTCAGCTGTCTCGGTCTCGCCGTTTTTCAGCTTCTGGAGCATATCCAGGTACACATCCACCAGATCTTCCGCAGTACCGCGGGCAAAGTAGGTGGTGTAGCTCTCGTAGCAGCCGTATTCGCAGGCGGCCAGAGAGGGAAGATAACCGTTACCGCCATTGGCACAGGCGGCCAGGAAGGTCATGCCGTAAGGGGTATTTGCCCGGATGTCAGAACCGCTTTCGCTGAACATCTCGTAAGGGGCAAACAGCATGGAAACCTCGTCACCCCAGGACATAACCGAAAGATTCATGGAGCGGGTATCGCCGGCTCTTGCCCGGCGAACGATGGCATAGGCCTCTACCCGCTGATACAGACCGTACTGCTCAGCCAGTACCTCGGAAGCCTCCCGTCCCTGTGCCTCGTGGACAGCAACGACTTCCTTCGCCTGGGGCAGAAGATCGATCTTTTCTTTGTTTGTTTTGCCTACATAGGTGCGGGAGTTCAGATGCAGACCGGTGGTCTCGGATTTTTTCAGTTCGGGCAGCAGCTCGATCACTCTGCGACCCAGCTCCTGTCCGTAGGATTTGTAGTCATCAAAACCGTGGGCCTCAGAGCTCAGATAGGAACTGGGGGCCTGGTTGCCTGCATCGCCGATGAAATATGCAGCCTGGTAATCACCCTGGGATTCGATGTAATCACGCAGAGGTCCGGGGAAGTCAGCAGAAAGGTCAGTTTTCTTTACATTGCCGTTGAAGGTGGTGTGGGGGTTGAAGCAGACCATCACCACATCCTTTTTGCCCTCTGCCCGGTCAAAGCGGATCACCTGCAGCTCACCGTCGTCCTCGGCAGGATGCTCCACGATGTCAGGATGATCTAAGGAAAGGCCGGAGGACTTGACAGAACCGTCCTTCATCCTGTAGTGGCGGACATTCAGAAGGTCAGCAGCATCGGTGCTGCCGTAATAAAGCTCGCAAGTGTCCAGATCAGCCAAAGCGGTTTTGGCGGCTTTTATCATGGAGTTTTGCACCTTGATCTTGTACTGCGGCGCGCCGTTCCACTCGTAGGACATGGATACACCGGAATGGGTGTGGGTCGCGGCGATCATGATGCGGCTTTGGGCAATGCCGGTTTCCTGGCTGATCGCTTCCCGGATAGGAGCGACCCAGTTGTCCTTGGAATTGTTAAAGTCGATGGTGTAGACCAGCACGGGATCGCCTTCTCCATCCTGGAAGGCAATGCAGGTGACGGTCAGATAGTCCAAAAAACCGGTAGCCTTTCGGAAAGCATCGTCGTCACCACCCAGGTGGGCGTTCTCGATGGTGTCGGGCATGACGTTCTCCCGGCCAAAGCCGACCTGCAGACCAGTGGCGGTGTCTTCCTTACCGGTGCTGCCGCCGCAGGCGCACAGAGAGAGGATCATGGCACTTATCAAGATAAAGGTCAGTGTTTTCTTCATATAAGCATCTCCTTTTTAAAGCTCCACACGGTTGTTGAAATACATATCAGGACCGTCCTGATAGAAGTGGGAAAGGTCGCTGTAGCACAGACACTTGGGGGCGGTGATGCCGTTTTTGTAGTTCTTGAACTCCAAAACCGTCACGCCGGTATGGCAGTAATCCAGGCCTGCCCACATGATGTGCAGAGGGATGTGCAGCAGCATGGAGATCCATGCCCGGGAGAAGGCCGCATGACAGAACAGAGCAACTTTTTCTTCATTGGGACGCAGGATCCTGTAAACACCGTTTTCCTCTTTGTATCCCAGCCGCTCCAGGAATTCTTTTCCGTTATCCCAAATGAACTTACAGGCTTTGTCCATTTGCGTATCCTTCATGTAGGGTACGCTCATGGTATCCTCAAAGGGAACATTGATATTGCCGTTTTCCAGCAGCAGAGCGTTCTGGATGTTGCTGATGGAGGTGCGGTTGCCCTCGGGGTCAATGGTTAAGCGCTCGTCCTCAATCTCATGGGTCCACGCTTCCACGGTATACTCCAGCCCCAACAGCCGGCAGGCGGGCTCGGCAGTCTGCCGGGCTCTTCCCATGGGGGAGGAGAAGATCCGGTCGATCTTGGAGGCCGCGATCCGCTTGCCCACAGCTTCTGCCTGCAAGATCCCCTTGGGGGTCAGACAATCTTTTTCGTAATTGGGATCACCGTGGCGGATGATATATAAAAGCATATCTCTCTCCTTAGAAATAGTAGGGTTGGGAGTAAGCGGTCTTGCCGTCGGTGGTCAGCAGCTCCAAACGGATAAAGGGCTCTTTTTCCCGGATGGGCGCTAAGGGGATTCGGGCGCCGGTCAGTTCGTTTTCGTAGCCGCTGATCCGCTTGGCGGGGGTCGTATGGACACCCTTGACATTGATGGCATTGACACCGGAACAGCTGAGTATCAGCTCGTCTGTCTCCTCGTCGATGTACAGTTCGTGGATCTGCACACCGGTGGAGGGGTAGAACCGACCGTTTTCCATGGCTTCCACAAAGGCTTCATAGGAAAGCTCCGGCATGCTGATGAAGACAAAACCACCGCAGGTATCGTTGCCAGGACCAATCTTCCCGTTTTCGTCAAAGCCTACATGGTTGTCGTCAGTGGCTACCGCATAGGCGTGGTTGCCGTTGTTCAGGAAACGGGACCAGAAGTTTTGGTCATAGCCAATGTTGTTTTTGACCTGAGAACCGTGGTTATAGACCTCGAAGCAGTCCAGCCCTTTCAGTGCGTTGACCTCCTCACCGGTCTGCTGAGACCAGCTGGGGTGGTTTAGTCCGCAGAGGAAGCCGTTTTTCTTCATCTGCGCGATGTAGCGGTTGATATGTCCGATCTCATAGGTGCGGGGCGCGGTAATATATACGGCAGTTTCCGGTTGCTTTGCCCAGAAATTCAGATGGCAGACCTTGAATTTCAGCGGGTCGTGGTCCTCGTCGGAACATATAAAGTCCGCTTCAGCACCGGCAATGGGCAGAAAGCTTTCATCCTGCAACTCGGGATAATGCATAAATTTGCGGTGGTCTGTGTAGGCGACAATGCTGTAACCGTGCGCTTTGTACCAGTCCTTTACCTGCTGTGGGGTCATTTTGCCGTCGGAGCAGGTGGTGTGGGCATGAAGATTGGCCTTATACCAAGTGCCGTTTGTCTTTAACAGATCGATCATTCATCTCACCTCTGAATGCGGCCGGAAGCGTTGCCTTTTGCGAGGTTTTCCACTTCCGCAACGGTTACGAGATTGAAATCGTGTTCAATGGTGTGCTTCAGGCAGGATGCGGCAACTGCAAAGTTAATGGCATCCTGAGGCGCTTTGCCGGTGAGCAGGCTGTAGATCAGACCGCCGCCGAAGCTGTCACCTCCACCCACACGGTCAACAATGTGGATCCGGTAGGTGGGGGAGAAGTAGGCTTCGCCACCGCTGTAGAGCATGCCGGCCCAATCGTTATCGTTGGCGGAAAGGGAGGAACGGAGGGTAATAGCCACCTGCTTGCAGCCAAAACGGTCGCAGATCTGCTTGGCAACGGAAATGTAGCCGTTGTGATCCAGCTTGCCGGAGGTAATGTCTGTGTTTTCCGCTTCAATGCCGAATACGTCCTTGGCATCCTCCTCGTTGGCAATGCATACATCCACATAGGGCATCAGCTGAGACATACATTCGCAGGCCTCCTGCTTGGTCCACAGCTTGTTCCGGTAGTTCAGATCGCAGGAGATGGTGATGCCTTTGGCCTTTGCAGCCTTACAGGCTTCCAGGCAGATCCGGGGCAGTTCACCGCCCAAAGCCGGGGTAATACCGGTCCAATGGAACCAGTCAGCGCCTTCAAAAATGGCGTCCCAGTCGTACTCGCTTGCCCTGGAAAGGGCGACGGCGGAATCTGCCCGGTCATAAATGACCTTGGAGGGCCGCTGAGATGCGCCCTTTTCCACAAAGTAGATACCCAAACGGTTGCCGCCCCGAAGAATGTGGCGGGTATCCACACCATACTTCCGCAGAGCGTTGATGGCGCACTGACCGATATCGTGGGCGGGAACTTTGGTAACATACGCGGCATCCAAGCCGTAATTTGCCAGGGAAACGGCCACATTGGCTTCGCCGCCGGCATAGGTAGCCTCAAAGCTGTCTGCCTGAGAAAAACGCAGATAGCCTTGGGGATTCAAACGGAGCATGATCTCTCCAAATGTAACAATGCGCATTACTTAACTCCTTACAGTAAAATCGATATATTTAGTTGATCGTTTTTGACCGGCTTATTCGGCGATGCCCACCACAATGTTGCGCTCGTCAAACAGCAGCTTAAAAGACTCCATTCCGATCAGCTGCTCTGCCAGCTCTTTGGTTTCTATGACCACATTTTTCGGGCCGGCGCTGCTGACGAGCATGAGGGGGTAATGATCCATGGCGCTTTGCTGCAGTACGGACAGATCCCCCACAGAGGGGTTGGTGTATACGATACCGTCAGTATAAGGCTCAAAGGGTTGGGTCACATAGCCCTCCGGTCGCTGCTTGACGGTCTGACCGCTTTGTGTGAAACAATCGTTGATCATTTCTGTCAGAGTGTCCCGGATCAGTTCGCCGGTACCGATGGGGTATTTGGTCGCGCCTGCTTCGTAGGAATAATAATCAAAGGATTTCTTGTTGGGCAGATAGCTGTTGCCGCTGCCGGCGTTGGCGCAAGAGGCATAGAAGGTGAAGGTGTAATTGGAATTCTCACGGACTGCCATGGCATGATCGTCAAAGATCTCCCAGGGAGCAAACGCCATGCCGAAATCGCCGAAGCCGAAGGTATACAGGGGATTTTGCTTTGCCGTTCCCGGTACGACGAAGAGATTTTCTTTGAGAATAATAGTTCCGGTTTCCAAAGGCTGGAAGCTTTCTGCCGCCTTTTCTGCTTCATCGGCTAATAGCTTGCCATGCTCAATATAAGTATCTGCCTTCGTCTCGCTTGGGATCTGAGAGGTGCAGCTCAAGCTGCCGGCACCGCCCAAAATAAAGGCGGCGTTACAGTCCAAACGGCTTTCCAGCTCGCTGCGTAAAACACCGGGGTAGTCGGCGGAAATGCCGTAATAATTGATTTGGGTCGCGCCGTGATAGTGGGCCTGTCAGTTGATAAGCACTACATCCTTGCCGCCTTCCCGGACAAATTTGACCAGCTGCAGCAGATTGTCCGCCTTCCAAACATGGCCGTAGATCTGTTCGTCCGGGAGCGTACCTACGGCTTTGCCCTGATAGTCACCGTTGGTGAGCACATAATGCCGAACATAGTTGAGACCCTCGGGCCGGGTGAATGCGCCGTACATTTTGGCAGGCTTTCTGTCTGCCAGCGCCTCCTGAGCAGCCTGCAGGCACTTTTCAGAGTAATTGTCATTGCTCTTTTTTTCAGCACCGATGCCAGGGTGGAACTGATCCGGACCGCTATGGGTATGGGAAGCGGTGAACAGAATATGGGAGAAGGGAACGCCGGTGGCGTCGGAGATCTTTTGCCGCAGCTCTTCGTGCAGCTTCGGGGCGGAATTATGTCCGTCAAAGCTGATCACAAGAACGGTATTGTCCTCTGCATCCGTAAAGGCTACGCAGGTGGCATACAGACGGTCCATGATCTGATTGGACCACCGCTCTTCAATGTCGTTAAAACCCACCAGCGGTACAGAATGACCAGGGGTAATATCCGCTTTTGCATAACCTACGGAAAATACCTTGGAAGATCCTGCGCTTTGGGCGGTCTGGCCGCCGCAGGCGACCAGGGAAAATATAAGCAGTACGGCAAAAGTAAATGTGAGAAGCTTTCTCGTTTTTAAACCTCCTTAATTATACAGCATCCGTAAAGGTTTTTGCAAGGGCGGTGATCTCCTGGAATTTACCCTCGGCGATCCAGGTCTTGTTTACCAGATTGCCGCCTACACCGGCGCCTACCGCACCGGCCTTCAGGAACTCTGCCACATTTTTCTCGTTGACACCGCCCACGGCCAGCAGCTTCACATGATTGATAGGTGCGGCGACGGACTTCAGATATCCCGGGCCGAGGTTACCGGCAGGGAAGAGCTTGACGAAGTCTGCGCCGGCTTTGTGCGCTTGCAGAACTTCCGTGGGGGTCAGCGCGCCGGGCATGGAAACCATACCGGCTTCCACCGTTGCCCGGATAACAGCTGCATCGCAGTCGGGGGAGACGATAAACTGCGCGCCGGCGTTTTTGGCGATGGTCACCAGTTCTTCTGAGGTGACTGTGCCTGCGCCAAAGGTCATCTGATCACCCAACTGCCGGTTCAGCATCCGGATGGTATCGGCAGTCTTTTCCCAAAGGGCTTCGTTGGACTGGTCAAAGGTGACCTCCAGCAGCTTGATACCGCCGGCATAAAGGGCCTTTGCCAAACGGATGCAGTCCTCTCCGTAGACACCCCGGACGATGGCGATCAGCTTGTTGTCTAAAACGGACTGAATGATTTGTTCTCTCATAGCTTACCACTCCGCTACTGTGCCGTCGGCATTGCGCCATACGGGATTCTTCCACTGATGACCGATCTTGGCGGCTTCGATGATCTTCTCTTCGTTGACTTCCACACCCAGGCCGGGGCCCTTCAGCAGGGGAACGCAGCCGTCAGCATAGCCGAAGCTGTCTCTGTCAGTGAGGTAGTCCATCAGATCGCTGCCCTGGTTGTAGTGAATGCCCAGGCTCTGCTCCTGAATGTAGGCGTTGGGGGTGCAGGCGTCCATCTGCAGGCAGGCTGCCAGCGCGATGGGACCCAGGGGGCAGTGAGGCGCAACGGCAACATCGTAGGCCTCTGCCATGGCAGAGATCTTCCGGCACTCCAAAATGCCGCCGGCGTGGCTCAGGTCGGGCTGGATGATATCCACAACGCCCTGCTCGAAGATCTTCTTGAAATCCCAGCGGGTGAATAGACGCTCGCCCAAGGCGATGGGGGTGGAGGTGTACTTGGCGATCTCCCGGAGCGCCTCATAGTTCTCGGAAAGCACTGGCTCTTCAATGAACATCAGGTGGTACTCGTCCAATGCGTGAGCCAGTTCCTTTGCCATACTCTTATGGACACGGCCATGGAAGTCCACCGCAATGCCGAAGTCCTTGCCGCAGGTCTCGCGAATGGCGGCCACACGCGCGCAGGCTGCGTCGATCTTGGAAAAGTTATCAATGTAGTGCAGCTCTTCCGTGGCGTTCATCTTCACGGCATTGAAGCCCAGCTTCTTTTGCTCCAGGGCAGCCGTTCCCACATCGGAGGGACGGTCACCGCCCACCCAGCAGTAAATGGGGATGTTGGTGCGGCAAGCGCCGCCCAGGAACTCATAAACAGGCATGTTATAGTACTTGCCCTTAATATCCCACAGGGCCTGCTCAATACCGGAAATGGCGCTGGAGATAATAGGACCGCCACGGTAGAAGGCAGCACGGTACAGCACCTGCCAGATGTCCTCAATGTTCCGGGGGTCTTTGCCGATGAGGTAAGGCTCCATCTCCCGGACACAGGCAGCAACCGTGTCTGCTTTGCCTTCGATAACGGGCTCACCCCAGCCGGAGATACCTTCGTCGGTATCCATCTTTAGAAACAGCCAACGGGGCTGGACGGGATATAAGGTTAGTTTTGTAATTTTCATATGCAACCTCCTGTTCCATTATACGGAACGAGTTCCGAAAACGGAAATATTTATGAAAACAGTATACAGGAAATCTGCAATAAAGTCAATAGTACCAATGAGAAAAAAGCTGCCGTTGATTTTTGACGCAGCCTTTGGTATACTGAAGTAAAAAGTGCCTGGGAGGTATGGGAATGTCGATGGAAACTGCGTCCGGTCTGCAGTCTGCGGACAGGCTGTTTCAAATTATGGAGCTTTTGTCAATCCACGGTAGGGGACTACCCTTGAGTGAGATCTGCAAGGAGACGGGACTTCCCAAGGGAACGGCTTCCAGAATGCTCTCTGCGCTGATCGCCCATGGATATGCTACCCAGGATGTGGAGAACCGGAAATATCGGCTGACTATGCGGATGTTCCAGGTTGGCAGCCGTGTGGCGGACAGTACCGGTGTCCTCCGAGTAGCGCAGCCCTACCTTGATATGCTTGCGCAGCAATCTCAGGAGACCATCCATTTGGTTACCCGGATGAACAATGAAGTGCTTTACCTATACAAAGAGGACGGAGGCGCAGGCTATGTGCGGATGGCCTCCTATGTAGGCCTGCATAATCCAATGTATTGTACCGGTGTTGGTAAGAGCATTTTGGCTTATCTGTCAGAGGAGGAGCTGCGATCTATTTGGAATAGCAGTGAGATCATCGCCTATACAGATAAAACCATTGTCCGACTGGAGGATATGCGTCGGGAAGTTGAGAGAATCAGAGAACGGGGCTATGCCTTGGATATGGAGGAGCATGAGGAGGGGGTGCGCTGCATTGCTGCACCGATCCTGGACGTCAATAAAAAGCCGATTGCTGCCATTAGCCTTTCTGCCCCTGCCATGCGGCTGGACGATGCCCGAATCGCAGAACTGGTCCCCATGGTTTTGGAAACCGTAGAAAAAATCGCAAGAGCCTATTAAAGAAAACGAGCGCTGTCTGACCCAAATCAGACAGCGCTCAGATTTTATTTCATCAACTTGCACACAAGCTCGGTGTAGGCGGCAGGGTCTTCCAGGGGAAGTCCTGCCAAAAGCTGTGCCTGGCAGTGCAGCAGCTTTGCGTAATCTGCCGCCTTGATGGGGTCTTCTGTCATAGCAGCATGCAGCGCCTTTACAGCATCGTGATCGGGATTCAGTTCCAGGATCCGCTCGGTGGGGATGGGCATATCCGGATTCATCCGCTTGAAATACTTTTCCATTTCGAAGCTCATGCCGGAGGCGGAGGTCATGCAGACAGGGGCACTGCCCAGCTCACCGGAGAGCTTTATCTCTTTGATGCCGTCACCCAAGGTGTTTTTGACGAAGTCCAAAAGCTCCTTGAGGGCTTCTGCCTTTTCCTCCAGCTGCTTCTTTTCCTCCTCGGTCTGCAGACCCAGATCGTCGGTGGCAGCATTGCAGAAGGGCTTTTCCTTGTAGTTCATCAGCGTCTGGGTCACAAATTCGTCTGCTTCATCGGTAAGGAGCAGCACATCGTAGCCATGCTTGGTCAGCAGCTGTACCTGGGGCAGCTTGCCGGTGCGCTCCAGGCTTTCACCGGAGATGTAGTAGATCTTTTCCTGACCCTCCACCATGGCGTCGACATACTCCTGCAGTGTGATCAGCTTACCCTGGAGCTGGCTGTGGAACAGCAACAGGTCCTGGGTGGCATCCTTATGCGCACCGTATTCAGCCACAGTGCCGTACTTCAGCTGACGGGAGAAGGCAGCATAGAAGGCTTCGTACTGCTCCCGATCGTTTTCCAGCATGGAAAGAAGCTCAGACTTGATCTTCTTTTCAATGTTTCTGGCAATGATCGTCAGCTGACGGTTGTGCTGCAGCATTTCGCGGCTGATATTCAGACTCAGATCCTGGCTGTCCACAACGCCTCTGACGAAGCGGAAATGCTCAGGCAGAAGCTCCTCGCAGGCTTCCATGATCATCACACCGGAGGAGTAAAGCTGCAGGCCGCGCTTAAAATCCTTGGAATAGAAATCATAGGGGGCTTTGGCGGGAATATACAAAAGTGCCTTGTAAGAAACAGAGCCCTCTGCGCTGGTGTGGATCGTCCGCAGCGGCTTGGTAAAATCAAAGAACTTCTCCTGATAGAAGCGCTCATATTCCTGCTCAGTCACGTCCTTTTTGGACCGCTGCCAGAGGGGGACCATGGAGTTGAGGGTTTCTGTCTCGGTGTACTGCTCGTACTCCGGGGCATCCTCGGGGGAGTCTTCCTTCTTCCGGGACTTGGTGACTTCCATACGAATGGGATAGCGAATATAATCGGAGTATTTCTTGATCAGGGAGCGCAGCTCATATTCCTCCAGGAAGCGGGAGAACTTGTCGTCCTCGGTGTCCTGTTTCAGGGTCATGATCACATCCGTACCGGGGCCGTCGCGATAGGATTCCTCCAGCGTATAGCCGTCAGCACCGGAGGAGGTCCACTTCCAGGCGGTGTCACTGCCGTACTTTTTAGAGATCACAGTGACGGACTCAGCCACCATAAATGCAGCGTAGAAGCCAACACCGAACTGACCGATAATGTCGATGTCTTCCTTCTGCTCCATGGTCTGCTTGAAGCCCAAAGAACCGGACTTTGCGATGGTGCCCAGGTTTTCTTCCATTTCCTCCTGGGTCATACCGATGCCGTTGTCAGAAACGGTGATGGTGCCGTTGACCTTATCGGCATTCAGGGTAATGGCAAACTGATCCCGTGAGATGCCCACCTTGTCGTCGGTCAGAGCAGTATAGGCCAGCTTGTCGATGGCATCGCTGGCGTTGGAAATAATCTCCCGGAGGAAGATCTCCTGGTGTGTATAGATAGAATTGATCATCAGATCCAGCAGCCGCTTGGATTCGGCTTTGAACTGTTTTTTGCGCATGGTAATCGTCTCCTTTTAGCACTCGTAATGTAAGAGTGCTAACATTATAGCACGGATACGAAAAAAAGCAAGCCCCTGGAAAAAAGTTCTTTTATTATTCACAATTATGTGCTATGATTATCCTGTATTATTATGTGCCTGTGTGGCGAATGTTTAAGGAGTTAGCTATGATCACAGTTAGTAATTTGGGAATGCAGTTTGGCGGTCAGTGGCTGTTTCAGCATGTAGACCTGCAGTTTTTGCCCGGAAACTGCTATGGTATTATCGGCGCCAACGGTGCGGGAAAGTCTACATTTTTGCGCTTGCTCACCGGAGAGCTGGAGTCCACAGCCGGTGATATCCATATCGATCCGGATAAGCGCGTCTCTGTTTTGAAGCAGAATCAGAATGCCTATGATGAGTATACGGTAATGGACACAGTCATTATGGGCAATCAGCATCTTTACGATGTGATGAAGGAAAAGGATGCCATCTACGAAAAGCCGGACTTTACCGACGAGGACGGTATCCGTGCATCTGAGCTGGAGATCGAGTTTGCGGAGATGGACGGCTGGGAAGCAGAGTCCGACGCATCCCGTCTTTTGCAGGGTCTTGGTATCGGCACAGAGCTGCACTATGACACCATGGGCACCATTGACCCCCGTTTGAAGGTGAAGGTGCTGCTGGCACAGGCACTGTTCGGCAATCCGGACATCGTTATGCTGGACGAGCCTACCAACAACCTGGATATTGAAGCCATCAACTGGCTGGAGGACTTTTTGCTGGACTTCCAGGGCATGGTCATTGCCGTGTCCCATGACCGTCACTTCCTGAATACCGTGTGTACCCACACCGTAGATATCGACTACGGCAAGATTAAGATGTATGTGGGCAACTATGACTTCTGGTATGAGTCTTCTCAGATGGTCCAGGCTATGATCCGCAACAAGAACAAGAAGAACCAGGAGAAGATCGAAGAGCTGCAGCTGTTTATTCAGCGATTCTCCGCCAACAAGTCCAAGGCCAAGCAGGCAACGGCCCGCAGAAAGCTGCTGGACAAGCTGACCGTGGAAGAGATGCCTTGCTCCACCCGCCGGTATCCCTTCGTGGGCTTTATGCCGGAGCGTGAGCTGGGCAAGGATATCCTGACGGTAAACGATGTTTCTGTCACGGTAGACGGTGTGAAGCTGCTGGATAAGGTCTACTTCTCCGTGGGCAAGAACGATAAGATCGCCTTTGTGGGTGAAAATGAGCTGGCACAGACGGCACTGTTCAAGATCCTTATGGGCGAGCTGGAGCCGGACGAAGGCTCTGTCAAGTGGGGTATTTCCACCATCCGCAGCTACCTGCCCAAGGACAACACGGAGTATTTTGACGGCAACAGCATGGAGCTGGTGGATTGGCTGCGGCAGTATTCTGCAAAGAAGGACGATGTGTACCTGCGTGGCTTCCTGGGCAGAATGCTCTTCAGCAACGAAGATGTATTCAAGCAGGTCAACGTTCTGTCCGGTGGCGAAAAGGTTCGCTGTATGCTCAGTAAGATGATGCTTTCTGGCGCAAATGTGGTGCTGCTGGACCAGCCGACGAACCATCTGGACATGGAATCCATCCAGGCGGTGAACAAGGGCCTTGAGGCATTCCAGGGCGTGGTGCTGCTGGCATCCCATGACCACGAAATGCTGACCTCCACCTGTAACCGCGTCATTGCCTTCCAGCCTGACGGCACCATCGTGGACCGCTACGGCACCTATGACGATTACCTGGAGTGGGTCAAAAACAACCAGCAGTAAGAGTTTATTGTCATTACGAGCCGGTGCAACACTGGCGTGGCAATCTCCAAGAAGATAAAGGAGAATCAACATGAAAAAAATTCTGGATATCATTTCTGAAAAAATGCAGCAGGCATTCTCAGATGCCGGTTACGAGGCCTCCTATGGCCGGGTAACGGTGTCCAACCGGCCGGATCTGTGCGAATACCAGTGCAACGGTGCGCTGGCTGCTGCCAAGGCTTATAAGTGCGCGCCCATTCAGATCGCCAATGCTGTGGCGGAAAAGCTCAACGCAGAGGACTTTTCCATGATCGATGCGGTGATGCCCGGCTTTATCAATCTGAAGCTCAGTGATAAATTCCTGCAGGATTACCTGGAGAATATGCGTACGGCAGAGGCCTTCGGTGTGGAGAAGACAGGCACAGGCAAGACCGTGGTGGTGGACTATGGCGGACCCAATGTGGCAAAGCCTCTGCACATCGGTCACCTGCGTTCTGCCATTATTGGCGAATCCATCAAGCGGCTGTTCAGCTTCTTTGGCTACCACGCCATCGGTGATATTCACCTGGGTGACTGGGGCCTGCAGATGGGCCTGATCATTTCAGAGCTGCAGGAGCGGCAGCCGGAGCTTGTCTACTTTGATGCCGCTTATACCGGACCTTACCCGGAGGAAGCTCCCTTCACCATTTCGGAGCTTGAGGAGATCTATCCTGCCGCCGCGGCCAAGAAGAAGGAAGATGAGGTCTTCGCGGACAAGGCACACATTGCCACCTTTGAACTGCAGCAGGGAAGACCCGGATATCGGGCTTTGTGGCAGCACATTATGCGCCTGTCTTTGGCAGATATGCGCAAGATCTACGACAATCTGAATGTGCACTTTGAGGCATGGCTGGGCGAAAGTGACGCAGACCCCTATATTCCGCCCATGGTGGAGGACCTGAAGGCCCGGGGCATTGCGGTGCAAAGCGAGGGCGCATGGGTCATCCCTGTTGCCCGTGAGGACGACAAGAAGGAAGTTCCTCCTTGTATCCTTGTCAAATCCGACGGCTCTGCCATTTATGCCACCACGGACCTGGCAACCATGGTCCAGCGTATGCAGGACTTCAAGCCGGACCGGATGTTCTACATCACAGACAAGCGCCAGAGCCTGCACTTTGAGCAGGTATTCCGGGCGGCAAAGCTGGGCGGCATCCTGCCGGAGGACTACCAGGTGGAGCACCTGGGCTTCGGCACTATGAACGGTGCAGACGGCAAGCCCTTCAAGACCCGGGAAGGCGGTGTCATGCGCCTGGAGGTCCTGATCAAGGACATGACGGACTTCGTCCGTGCCAAGGTTGTGGAAAACAAGATTGTCTCCGACGATGAGGTGGAGGCAACCACACAGAAGATCGCCATGGCGGCACTGAAGTACGGCGACCTGTCCAACCAGCCCACCAAGGACTATGTGTTCGATATGGACCGTTTTGCTGCCTTCGAGGGCAACACAGGCCCGTATATTCTCTATACCATCGTGCGGATCAAGTCGATCCTGGCAAAATACGGTACATGGGAGAACCTGCCCATTGCGCCTGCGGCGAACCCCTATGCCAAGGACCTGATGCTGGCGATCACCAAGCTGGCCCCCACCCTGGAGGCAGCGCTGAAAACTGCCAGCCCCAACCTGATCTGCGCCTATATCTACGAGCTTTCCGGTGCTGTGAACAAGTTCTACCACGAGACCCGAATCCTTGCAGAAGAGGACAAGGCATTGCAGGCAGGCTACATTGCCCTGATCGCCCTTGCCAAGAATATTTTGGAGCAGTGCATCGACCTGTTGGGCTTCTCCGCCCCCGAAAAAATGTAAAGCAAAAGTCCGGGCCGCATTTTGCGGTCCGGACTCAGTTTATTTTTGAAATGCAGGGAACAGCTCCACGGCATTGTCCAGTAAAATTCTTTTTTTATCGGCTTGTGAGATATCCGCCCAGGCAATCCGTGCCAGCTGGAAGGCAGGGGAGTAGGTATCCGTGCCGAAAAGGATGCGGGCTGCACCGATCCTGCTGACAGCGCGCTCAATGATATGGTTTTTTGTGCTGGCAGAGCCGGAGGTGTCCACATAGATATTTCTGTGTTTTGCGGCTTCCACCGCGTCAATATAGGTGTCACTTCCCAAATGGGCAATGATCAGCTTCATATTGGGATATTTATTTGCAAAGACAGGCATCTGCGAGATTTCTGCCGGGTGCATCTGCACCACTGCCCCAAGCGCATGGGCAAAGGAGAATAGCTTGTCGCCATGCTCCAAAATGTCATATCCGTGATTCTTGGGATGGAGCTTGATGCCCACAGTTTTGCCGCACTTCAGCATTTCTTCCGCCTGCCGGAAGGTTTCCGGCTGCGTGGGATGCACAACGACCCACTGATATGCCCAGCCGGTTTCCCGGACGAACTGATGGAGAAAGCGGTTTTCCTCCGGAATTCGCGCACATCCGGAAACGGACGCATATGTAGAAAAACAGCTGCAGCCAATGCCGACAGCATCGTATTTTTGGCGCAGAGCATCCGGGAACATGGTGTGCGTGTGCTGTGTTTCCGGTTTTACCACAGTGCGGTAATCCCCGGGAACACCGTGATCTAAATGGCTGTGAATGTCAATAGGCGTATAGCCTAAAAGCTCAGCAATGGATTGCATCGCGTACCTCCTTACCTTGCCCGCAGCTCCCAGAAGGCAACAGCGCTGGCAGCGGCTACATTCAAGGAATCGACCCCGTGATACATGGGGATCTTTACGGTGTAGTCACATTGTGCGATGGCGGCCCGGGTCAGGCCCTCGCCCTCTGTTCCCAGCACCACAGCCAGCCGGGGCTCTGCGCTCAGACGGGGATCATCGATGGAAACAGTGTCGTCGCACAGTGCCATGGCAGCGGTCTTGAACCCCAATTCCCGCAGCCAGCCGACAGGCTGATCCATAAAAGCCCAGGGAACTTGGAAAACCGTGCCCATGCTTACCCGGGCGGACCTGCGGTACAGCGGATCACTGCAGCCGGAAGTCAAAACCACCGCATCCATGCCCAAAGCGGCAGCACTGCGGAAGATGGCACCCAAATTGGTGGGATTCACCACATCCTCCAGCACGGCAATGCGCCTGGCATTTTGCACCACCGCCTCCAAAGAAGCCAGGGGCGGGCGCTCCATGGCACAGAGCAGACCCCGGGTCAGCTTGTAGCCGGTAAGCTGCGCCAGCACAGTGTTTTCTCCTATGTAAACAGGCGCGTTACTGCACCTTTTGATGATCTCATCGGTCTCGCCCCCCAGGAGCTTCTTTTCCACCAGCAGGGAAACGGGCTTGCAGCCTGCGTCCAGTGCCCGGGCGATCACCTTTGGGCTTTCTGCGATAAAAAGGCCATGCTTTGGTCCGGGGGTCTGGGCCAGCTGGGCTTCCGTGAGCCGGGCGTACACATCCAGCTCCGGCATACTGATATCGGTTACTTCAATAAAATTCGTCATGCTTCCTCAATTCCTTGTATATCCAAAAGCTCCAGTACTGTCTGTCCCCGGGCGGTCAGCGCCATGCTTCCGTGGACCGGGAGACCTGCGTAGGCGGACATATCCGCACCGGTCAAAGGCGCATCATAGTCCATGCGGATCAACCCTTTCTTCTCCAAAAGCTGCAGACAAAGGCTTACCTGCTGGATCGCTTTCACTTCTTCTTCCAAGCAAACCGGTGTCATATCATCGGCGCGCCGTGCCACGGGCAGAAAGGGGATCTGCTCCAGACAGTGCAAAACAGCCATTTCCGGTGCGCTTAGCTCCAAGGTCTTGCCGCAGCCGCCGCAGCTGCCGCAATTTCCGCTGCAATTTCCCATAACAGCTTCCTTTCCTACTTGTTATTCTCGCTGAAATCGACTATACTATAACTATATCATACCAAAAAGGAGTGTGCAATATGTCTGTGATCCATATTACCCAGGAGAATTTTGAAGAAAAGGTTTTGAAAGCAGAAGGAAAGGTCCTGCTGGACTTTTGGGCGACCTGGTGCGGCCCTTGCAAGATGATCGCACCCTATGTAGAGCAGGTGGCGCAGGAGCGGGAGGACATTACCGTAGGTAAGATCGATGTGGATGAGCAGCCGGCATTGGCAGCGCAATTCGGCATCACCAGCATTCCCACCCTGACGGTTATGGAAAAGGGTCAGGTGGTAAAGCAGGCACTGGGCTACCGCCCCAAGGCGGATATCCTGAAGCTCCTGGAGGAGTAAATTCAAGGTTTTTGGGCAGCAACCTTCCCGTGCCGTTCCGAACCGGTTCGCAATGATAACGAAATTTGGCAATCAAATAAATTGAAATTTGAAGAGACTGCAGAAAAAACGCGCGTGATTCAACACGCGCGTTTTGCTTATTCTATGGTAATCAGTTCGTATTCCCGGGAACCCAGACCCAGCGCAGCGGCAGCTTCAATGGTGTGCACACCGTTGCGGCTTTCGATCCTCTGGATCAAATGCTCCTTGCCGGGATCGTCGGAGGCGTACACCAGATCCAGGCAGGCCTGATCAATGGCCACCGGGTCGGTGGAGATCAGCATGCCGATGTCCGCGATGCAGGGATCTTCGGCAACGGCGCAGCAATCACAGTCAACGCTCATGTTCTTCATCACATTGATATATACGATCTGATTTTGGAAGAATTCCATCACAGAACCGGCAGCGTCGGCCATGGATTCCTTAAAATGATCCCGGTCAGAATGCCAGAAGTTCTCCGTATCCCCTACACCGTGGATATATTTTTTGCCGTAAGCGGAGGCGAAGCCAATGGAAAGCTGCTTCAGCGCACCGCCGTAACCACCCATGGGGTGTCCCTTGAAGTGGGAAAGCACAAGGCAGCTGTCATAGGCGGCAATGTCCTTGCCCACATAATTCTTTTGGATCCGCTTGCCCTTGGGGATCTCCAGCACCAGGTCCGGACCCTGGGCGTCCAGAAGGTCCACCGGGAACAAATCGCTCCAGCCGTGGTCCTTAAAGGTCTGGATATGCCGGGGTGTTGTGTCACGACCGCCCTCGTAGGCGGTGTTGCACTCCACAATGGTGCCGCCCACATGGTCGATGATGGGCTTCCAGAATTCCGGGCGCAGGAAATTCTGATTTCCCGGCTCACCGGAGTGGACCTTGATGGCAACATTGCCGGTGAGGCTGATACCCAGGGTCTCGTACAGAGCAACCACTGCCTCCGGGGCGATCTGCTTGGTAAAATAGACTTTTGCTTTCATAGTGAACACCGTCCTTTTTTCTTTTATTATAATGGATAGAAAAGGGCTGCGCAAGCCCAATTTCGACGGATAAGCCTCCTGCGGGTATCGTATAGTATAGCCGGAGGGATGTACCATGAAACTGGATTGGAAAAAACTGTTGATAAGCCTGGGGATTCCCCTGGCGGTAGGGGGACTTTCGGCACTGCTTAGCGGAGGGATGGCGGACTATCAGACGCTGAATCAGCCGCCCCTGGCACCCCCGGGGTGGGTATTTCCTGTGGTTTGGACGGTGCTGTACCTGCTGATGGGCTACAGCTTTTACCGGGTTTGGACCGCAGAGGGTGACAAAGAGAAGACCCGCCGGGCAATGCTTCTGTATGCCGGGCAGCTGCTGCTGAATTTTTTGTGGCCTTTGGTGTTCTTCGGACTTCAGTGGCGGCTGGCAGCCTTTTTCCTGCTGATTGCCCTGTGGGGAATGATCTACCTGACCATGCGGGCGTTTTCCCAGCTGGATGAAAGGGCAGGGGATCTGCTGCTGCCGTATATTCTGTGGGTGACCTTTGCCGGGTATCTGAATTTGGGGGTGTATTTGCTCAACAGGGGTAGTTGAAAATTGGAAAACCCTGTGCTATAGTGTATTCGTATTTAACAAAAGGAGGCAAATTCTATGGCAAACAAATATGCAGGCACCCAAACCGAAAAAAATCTGATGGCAGCCTTTGCCGGCGAATCTGAGGCAAGAAACAAGTACACCTATTTTGCATCCAAGGCCAAGAAGGAAGGCTTTGAGCAGATCAGTGCGCTGTTTTTGAAGACCGCTGACAATGAGAAGGAGCATGCCAAGCTGTGGTTCAAGGAGCTGGAGGGCATTGGCGATACCGCACAGAACCTGCTGTCGGCAGCCCAGGGCGAAAACTATGAATGGACCGATATGTATGCCGGCTTTGCCAAAACTGCCGAGGAAGAGGGTTTCCCGGAGCTGGCTGCCAAGTTCCGCCTGGTGGCTGAGATCGAAAAGCACCATGAGGAGCGCTACCGCGCATTGCTTACCAATGTAGAGACCGCCAAGGTCTTTGAAAAGAGCGAGATCAAGGTGTGGGAATGCCGCAATTGCGGACACCTGATCGTCGGCACCAAGGCACCCGAGCTGTGCCCCACCTGCGCACACCCCCAGAGCTACTTTGAAGTACACGCTGAGAACTATTAAAAAAGCCAAAGGGGTTGTCTCAAAATGAATGAGACAACCCCAAATTGCATATTTATGTGTAGGGAACGGCCTGTGTGCCGTTCCTAAGTGTATATTTTGGAACTAATTTTCGGAATGACACATAGGTCATTCCCTACATATGCATTT
>JAZSER010000036.1:0-16932 GCA_045531815.1 Faecousia sp.
GCCTCCATTTCCTGCTTGGTGGTCATAACCGGCTTTGCAATAAACTTGACGCCCAAAATCAGCGTCATAAAGGTGCTGAAGCCGCCCATGGTTTGGGCCGGGACAACGCTGGAAACATAGCTTCCCACAACCGTGAACAGCAAGACCATAGCCATCATAAGCAAGCCGTTTTTGATATCCAGATTTTTGTTTTTTCCATAGGTGAAGGCTGAAACCGCGCTTGCCAGCACATCGGAGGCAAGGGCAATCCCCACTGCGGTGTAGGGTTCTATCTCAAGGAAAGTAATCAGCATTGGGCTTATAACGGCGGCGGCGCTCATGCCCGCAAAACCGGTCCCGAGTCCTGCGCCCATACCTGCAAAAAAAGTTACGAGCAAAACGATCCAAATGTTCAAAGTATCACCTCGATGGAGCATTATACCACAACGGACCCAAAAAGTAAATCTGTCAGTATAATCTTCTCCTATTTACAGATACTAACAGCGTAATTTTTGAAATAAGGAGATAGATATATATGAAAGCTACTGGTATCGTCCGTCGGGTGGACGATTTGGGAAGAATTGTCATTCCCAAGGAAATCAGAAGAACCCTCAAGATTAGGGAGGGAGACCCCTTTCGTACAACATTTACATCCGAGGAGCAATTCAAAAGAGCGATCACGAATATCTACATATGGTGCAAGAATAAAGGATTATGCGAATAACAAAGCGGAGCAGGTTAACCTACTCCGCGTATTTGAATTAGGGGAAGTAAATAGTTGCACTGGCTTGTGAAACAGCATTTTCATTACCAGATAAATATGTGACGACTGCTTTTCCCTTGCTCTCAAAAGTAAGCTCACACGCTGGATCGGCAAACGCACCACAGTTTTGGAGGGTATATGTTTCTTTGTAGACACTACTGTCAAATATATCTTGAACTACAAGACGGTGGGTGCCATCTTCGAACTCTACATAAAACACATAGTTGTCTTGTGCTCCTAAAACATACTGATAAGTTTCGGAGGTTTTTTCGTTTTCTACATCACAAAACACAGCCCAATTTGTAGAACGGCCAGTGCCTGTTTGAATTGATACGCTAAATATATTGTCGCTGACCTGGTCAATATGGGGTTCTTTTGGTGAACGATCATCAGAAAACAGAATATCTCCATTCTTTGCAATGATCTTGTAGGAATATGTTAAATCTTCATTTGTGATAATGGTATAATGGGAGTCGATTTCTGCAGAGCTATCCGTTTTGCGAGGAGTACTACTGCAAGCAGACAGTGTGAAGAGAAAAGCGGCAATCAGGACAAGACAGCCAATGTTCTTTGCTTTCATAGTTGGCACACCTCCGTTTTGATTCATTGTGCATCCATTATAGCAGTGCAAAATCAAAATGTAAATAAGCCAGTATAATCTTCTCCAGTTTACAGATACTAACAGCGTAATTTGTAAAATTATTGTAGGCGGGCGAACGCAGTTCGCCCCTACGAAAAGGATGGTTAGAATCCGTAGGGGCGACCTTTGGTCGCCTGCCAAATGTATCGTAAAAGGAGAAAGATATACTATGAAGGCTACAGGTATTGTTCGCCGGGTGGATGACCTCGGGCGCATTGTGATTCCCAAGGAAATTCGGAGAACCCTCAAGATTCGTGAGGGAGATCCTCTGGAGATCTACACGGAAAAGGATGGGGGCGTGATCTTTCGGAAGTATTCACCCATGGGGGATCTGCAGGATTTTGCCCTGCAGATCTGTGAGTCCATCGGTGCAAACACCGGCCATGTAGCGGCGGTTTCTGACCGGGACAGCATCATTGCTCTTTCCGGTGCGCCCAAGCGGGAGCCGATGGACAAGCCCAATTCCCAGGAGCTGGACAAGCTGATGGAGCAGCGGAGGAACTACCGCTATGTGCCGGGGGACAGCCTGCTCCGGGCCACGGAAAGCTCCGATAAATACCACCTGGGTGTGGCGGCACCGATCCTCAGCCAGGGGGATCTGATGGGCTGCGTTATGCTGCTGCTGGGGGAGAATGACAGCCCTCTGGCGGAAGCGGATCAGCGGTTGGTGCAAACGGTGGCGGGCTTCCTGGGGAAACATATGGAAAGCTGAAGAACGGGTTTGTAACTTTTTTACGCCTGCCGTCGAGGGGGTTGACTCCCACGACGGTGGGCATTTTTCTGCTTGATGTGAAACAATTGCTCCACAGAACAGGAATAGAAACCGGTTGCTTTGCGGAAAAACAGGGAATGTGTTATCTTTGAGAAAATCTTTTGAGTTGACAACTTGTTACGCTTGTGCTATAATCCGTAACCGGTTGTAACTTTTTTGGAAATGATTTGCACCTGTGAAAGGATTGTATTTATGATAAATTCCCCCAAGCTGGGTTTGCGGATCCTGAGCATGTTCCTGTGCCTGGTGTGCCTGTGCGGCAGCGTGCGCCCTGTGTCTGCGGAAGAGTCGGATATGGCGCAAGTGCCTGCGCTGCAGACGGCGGTGGTGCGCAATGACGCATCCTTCCGGGCTACGGTGATCGGACAGATGCGTGACGGCACAAAGGTGACCGTTTTGGACGATTGCGGTGACTTTTTCCGGATCGACTGCCACGACATGACCGGATATATCGCAAAATCTCAGCTTTTACATACAGAGGAAGAATATTATGTAAACTGCCAAGAGGGCAGCAGTGAGACCCGGAGCATGTCCACTGTGGGCCATGCCGAGGCCCTGCAATTGCGCCACTCCCTTCTGGAGCTTGCTAAGGAGCAGCTGGGCGATCCCTATGTGTATGGCGGAAAGAACCCCGGCGGCTTCGATTGCTCCGGCCTGATGTCCTACCTTTACCGCTGCCACGGTGTTGCGCTGCACCGTACTGCCAGCCAGCAGCTGCAGGATGGGATCATTGTTGCCAGGGAAGGCATGCAGGTAGGGGATCTGGTGTTTTTCCGGGAAGCCGGTGAGACATATCCTGCCTCCCATGTGGGCATCTATGCAGGAAACAATCAGATCATCCATGCCGGAAGCAAGGGGATCGTATATGCGGACCTGGATTTTGACTATTTTTACAAGTATTTCCTCTGTGCCCGCCGGATCTTCAATACCGATACGGTGAGCCTGGATGCACCTGCACCCGCGCCCCAGGCGCGAATGGTAAGCACCCGCAGTACCATCAGCGGACGCACAGCAAATTAACAGTTGCCCGGTGGCTTTCCCACCGGGTTTTTCTTGTATAAGAATACCACCGGCTGTGCCGGTGGTTCCAAAAAGCTTTAGCTATGCATAGAAAAAACATCCTCCTTTGGTAGAATAAGAGTAGGTCTGCCAACCACACTTAGAAACCAAAGGAGGAATCAAGTCCAGATGAAACTTGACACTAGTAGTTTAGCACACACGAAGTGGGAATGCAAATATCATATCGTATTCGCTCCCACATATCGTCGACAAATTATCTACGGAAAGATAAAGATGGATATAGGGCAAATGCTAAGAAAACTATGCGAATATAAGGGCGTAGAAATCATCGAAGCAGAGGCGTGTAAAGATCATATCCATATGCTCGTATCAATCCCACCCAAATATAGCATAGCACAGATAATGGGATACTTAAAAGGGAAGAGCAGTTTAATGATCTTCGAGAAATACGCCAACCTCAAGTACAAGTATGGAAACCGGCATTTCTGGTGCCGGGGGTATTATGTGAGTACAGTCGGAAGGAATAAGAAGGCAATTCAAGAGTACATACAGAATCAGCTACAAGAAGATTATTCCGACGACCAAATGAGTATCAAAGAGTATGTCGACCCGTTCACGGGTCAGCCAGTACAAGGGGGCAAATAAACAAAAGCCCCTTTAGGGGCAGCCCGTGAAAGTCGTGCGGTTGGCAGACTATTCGACGAGCCTATAGGCTCAGCCGAGGGCATGCCCCAAGGGGGCTAGTACATACCACCGGCACGGCCGGTGGTTATGATTTAAAGAGCGGATGGGCTTGTGGTGAAAGCCCGGGGCTGACACAATATGCTGTAGCATGCCAAAAAACAAGTCCTTTTTTCTCCAAAAACTTTCGAAACATTCCGTTGTACACGGAAAAATCCTGTGTTATAATGAGATAAATTATCGAAAAAATCCGAGGGACAGGATATGAACACCCAAGAAATCACAATTACACAATCGGATATGCATAAGCTGCTCAGTGCTGCCAACCCGGACGCAGCACTGCTTTATCTGTATCTGCGGGGGGGCAACGACCCGGAAAATGCAGCAGACCGGCTGCACTTGAGCGCATCCCGGGTCTCTTGCGCCGGGGCTATGCTGCGACAGCTGGGGCTGTGGCAGGAGCAGCGCAGACAGGTGATCTCCGGTGAGCGCCCCAGCTATTCGGAGAAGGATGTTTTGGCCGCTATGGATTCGGACCGGGATTTCCGCGCCCTTTACGGGGAGATCCAGCACCAGCTGGGCCGCAGCCTGAACACCGAGGAAATGAAGATCATCCTGGGCTTTGTCCGCTATTTGGGCATGTCCCCGGATGTGGTCTGTGTGCTGGTGTGCTACTGCCGGGAGCGGGCCCGCCAGAAGGGCAGCCTGCGCAATCCTTCCCTGCGCACCATTGAGAAGGAAGCCTATGCCTGGGCGGAGCAGGGGATCGATACCCTGGAAGAGGCTGCTGCCTTTATCCGCAGACAGAATCTGCGCAATTCCCAGCTGGGCAAGCTGATGCAGGTGCTGCAGATCCGGGGCAGAACGCTGACCGCCGGGGAAGAAAAGTATGCCGGCAAATGGCTGGACATGGGCTTTGATATGGAGGCTTTGGCTATGGCATATGAGCGTACATGCCTGAATACCGGTGCGCTGAACTGGGCGTACATGAACAAGATCCTGGTGAGGTGGCAGGAGGCTGGCCTGCTGACAGCGGAGCAGATCAAGGCCGGTGACAAAAAGCCGAAGATCCCCAAGGGTGCCTCCGGACAGCTTGGGGAAGCGGAGCTGGCGAACATTCAAAGACTATTGCAGGAGGGCTGATCCATGCCATACAGTGCAGAAATCGTGAAAAAAGCGCGGCAGATCCTTGCCGATGAAAAGGCGCGGAAGGAATCCCTGTACCGGCAGCGGCTGGTGGAGGTGTATCAGCAAGTGCCCCGTCTGAAGCAGATCGATCTGGAGCTGCGTCGGACCATGGCCCAGGCGGCCCAGGTGGTGTTTTCCAGCGGCGGTGACCCGGTGGCAGCTATGGAGCAGGTCAAGCAGGAGAACCTGAAGCTGCAACAGGAGCGCAGGGAGCTGCTCAGCAGCCACTTTGCCCCCGGCTATCTGGATGAAAGCCCGGTTTGCCCCCACTGCGGCGGCAGCGGCTATTTGGGAAGCACCATGTGCAGCTGCCTGGCGAAGCTGTGTGCCCGGGAGCAGAAAGCGGAGCTGGCACGGCTGACCACCGGACAGGAGCAGTTTGCTGCCTTCCGGCTGGACTATTATTCGGACCGGATCGACCCGGCCTACGGTGCCAGCCATCGGGATATCATGGCCCGGACCTTGCAAAAGTGCCGGGACTACGCAGACAATTTTACCCAGGGCATCGGAAATCTGCTGTTTGTTGGCGGCACAGGGTTGGGAAAGACGTTCCTTTCTGCCTGCATTGCCAATGTGGTCACCGACCGGGGCTATTCTGTGACCTATGAAAGCGCACCCCAGCTGTTTGCAAAGCTGGAGAAGAACCGCTTTGAGCCCAGCGAGCAGAGCCGGGCAGACGCGGCAAAATATGCAGAGTGTGACCTGCTGATCATCGACGACCTGGGCACGGAAATGCCCGGAAATTTTGTGACGGCGGCACTTTACAGCCTGCTCAATGACCGGCTTTTGTCCGGCAAGAGCATGCTGATCTCCACCAATCTGAATGCAGAGGAGATCGGTCGGCGCTACTCCCCCCAGATCGCATCCCGGATGCAGGGCAGCTTTAAGGGGCTGACCTTCGTGGGGGATGACATTCGCATTATGAAAAACAGAGGTATGTAAATTGAAAACAGGTATTTTATTTGATTTGGATGGCACACTGCTGAATACCCTGGAGGACCTGTACAATGCCACCAACTATATCCTGCGCCGCTTCGGTCTGCCGGAGCGGACCATGGAAGAGGTCCGGCAGTTCGTGGGCAACGGCGCCCGGATGCAGATCACAAGAGCGTTGCCGGGCAAGCAGGACGATCCTCCTCTGGAGACGGTCCTGGCCCAGTATCAGGACTACTACAATGCCACCTGCAAGGACGGCTCTGCCAGACCCTATCCCGGGGTGATGGCAGCGCTGGCACAGCTGCAGGAGAAGTACCCGGTGGCGGTGGTCTCCAATAAGCCGGACCCGGCAGTGCGGGAGCTGAGCAAAGCGTATTTCGGGGATATTTATGCCCGGGGCGTCAGCGAGGATTGCCCCAGAAAGCCTGCGCCGGACATGGTGTATAAGGCAATGGAGGCACTGGGGGTTGACCGGTGTGTGTATGTAGGGGACAGCGAAGTGGATGTGGCAACTGCAAAGAATGCCCAGGTCCCCTGCCTGACAGTGCTGTGGGGATTCCGGGACCTGGAGGTCCTGCAGAACGCAGGCGCAGAGTACTTCTGCGAAAAGGCAGAGGATATGCCCGCCATGATCGAAAAGATCATCGAAGAAGCCTTTTAAAAACTGCCGGGGATGGTCTCCCCGGCAGTTTTGACATTGCTTTTCAGCGTGTTTTCAAGGAGCCGTGCTACAATAACTCCGGGAAAGGGGATGGCTGGGTGGCACATCAGAATATATTTAAGCGCTATGAGATCAAATATCTGCTCACCTTGCAGCAAAAGGCGCAGATCCTGGATGCCATGGCGCCGTACATGCTGCCGGATGCGTATGGGCGCACCACCATCCGGAACATTTATTTTGATACGGAAAACTACCGTCTGATCCGACGCTCGCTGGAACGGCCGGTATATAAGGAAAAGCTGCGCCTGCGCAGCTATTGCCAGGCACAGAAGGACAGCCAGGTGTTTGCGGAGCTGAAGAAAAAGTATAAGGGCGTCGTCTATAAGCGCCGGGTGGCATTGCCCCAGGACCAGGCAATGGCATGGCTGTGCGGGGATGCCGCCTGCCCGCTGCAGGGACAGATCCCGGAGGAGATCGACTATTTCAAGTCCTATTACGGCAGCCTGCGGCCAACGGTGTTTCTGTCGTACCAAAGGCAGGCCTATCTCTGCAAGGACGGAACGGACTTCCGGGTGACCTTTGACGAGGAGATCCTTTGCCGCCGGGAGGCGCTGTCTTTGACGGAGGCGGTATACGGAGAGGCACTGCTGCCGCCGGGAAAGGTGCTGATGGAGATCAAGACGCCTGGCGGGATCCCCTTATGGATGACCCGGGCGCTGACCCGGGAAGGGGTGTTTAAGACCTCCTTTTCCAAATACGGAAGGGCGTATCAAACCATGATTTTTACTGGAGGATTGGAATATGCTTGAAAAACTGTTTCGTGGTGTTTTTGACACGGATATGACTGCGGTGATCTCCCCGGGGAACTTTCTGCTGTGCCTGGGTGTTTCCCTGGTGATCGGCATTTTGCTGGCCCTGGGCTATATGTTCCGCACACGCTATACCAAAAGCTTTGTGATGACCCTGGCATTGCTGCCTGCAGTGGTGTGCGTGGTGATCATGATGGTCAACGGAAATGTGGGCACCGGTGTGGCGGTGGCAGGCGCATTCAGCCTGGTGCGGTTTCGCTCCGTACCCGGTACAGCCAAGGAGATCAGCATGCTGTTCATTGCCATGGGCGCAGGCCTGATCACCGGTATGGGCTACCTGGGCTACGGGCTGCTGTTTGCCCTGATGATGTGCCTGGCGGTGATGCTGTATAACAGCCTGGACCTGGGAACCGGGAAGAATACTGCCAGGTATAAGACGCTGAATATCACCATTCCCGAGGACCTGGATTACTCCCGGGTGTTTGCGGAGGTTCTGCAGGTGTACACCACCCAGCACCGGCTGGTGCGGGTGAAGACCACCAATATGGGCAGCCTCTTCCGCCTTACCTATGATGTAACGCTGAAGGATGGCGCGGACGAAAAGGAAATGATCGACAAGCTGCGCTGCAGAAACGGCAATCTGGAGATCTCGGTATCCCAGCAGGATACCACCGTAACGGAGCTGTAACACTATGAAAAAACGGATCGCAATAATGCTTTTGGGGGCGCTTCTGCTGACCGGATGCACCTCCGAAGAACCAAAACTGCCGGCAGTGGATCAACCGGAGCCCACCCGGCAGAGTACCCAGCAGAGCACCCAGGCAGAGCCGGTTTCGGTGGATATCGACACGGAGGCTGCCTTTACAGACGCAGACCGCAACGGATCTTACGATGAGAGCAAAAGCGCACTGATCCGGCTTTCCGGCAGCAGCGTGTCCTGTGAATCGGATGCGGTGCGCATCGACGGAACAACGGTTACCATTACCGATGAGGGAACTTATATTCTCACCGGCACACTGGACGACGGACAGATCGTTGTCAATGCTGCCAAGGAAGACAAGACCCGGTTGGTTTTGCGCAATGCCCATATTACCAGTGCCACCAGCGCACCGATTTATGTCCTGCAGGCGGATAAGGTATTCCTCACCCTGGACCCAGGAACGCAAAACACCCTGCAAAACGGTGGCAGCTTTGTGGCAGTGGATGAAAACAACATCGATGCTGTGATCTTCTCCAAAGAGGATATTTCTCTCAACGGTACCGGAGACCTGCTGATCTCCTCCCCGGCAGGTCATGGGATCGTGTCCAAGGACGAACTGACGGTGGCTGGGGGTAACTATACGGTCAACTGTGCCTCCCATGGCCTGGCAGGTAAGGACAGCGTCTGCGTTGCAGAGGCGAACCTGCAGATCACCGCAGGTAAGGACGGGATCCACGCAGAAAACAATGACGATGCCGCTTCCGGCTATGTGTATGTGGAAAGCGGGACCTTTACCATCTCGGCAGAAGGGGACGGCATCAGTGCCGCATCCTCCATGCAGATCGACGACGGAAGCTTTACTGTGACCACCGGTGGCGGCAGCAAAAATGCCTCCAAGCAGACCTCCGACAACTGGGGCGGCTTTATGGGAGGCGGCATGGGCGGTGGCATGGGCGGCCGTCCGGGGCGTCCCAGTGGGCATGGAGGCGGTAATTTCCCGGGTGCATCCACTACGGTGCAGACCCAGGAGGACAGCACCAGTATCAAGGGCATCAAGGCCGGGGGAGACCTGGCGATCAATGGCGGCAGCTTTACCATGGATTGCGCAGACGATGCGGTCCACTCCAACAGCAATGTCACGCTCACCGGTGGAAGCTTCTGCATTGCCACCGGGGATGATGGATTCCATGCCGATGAGACCCTGAGCATCCAGGCGGGAACGATCCAAATCACCGAAAGCTATGAAGGCCTGGAGGGCTTGCATGTCCAGGTATCCGGCGGTGATGTGGTGCTGGTGGCATCCGATGACGGCATCAATGCTGCCGGTGGCACAGACCAAAGCGGCTTTGGCGGAAACCGGGGGGATATGTTTGGCGGCCGCGGTGGCGGCATGGGCGGTATGCAATCCGGAAGCGGCAGTATCCTGATCTCCGGTGGCAACCTGTCCTTGCAGGCCTCCGGTGACGGCATCGATGCCAACGGAACACTGGAGATCACCGGGGGCTATACCGTGGTCTGCGGTCCGACCCAGGGGGATACAGCAACGCTGGACTATGACAGAAGCGCTGTGATCACCGGAGGTACGTTTATCGGAACCGGAGCATCGGGTATGGCACAAAACTTCTCGGATGCGCAGCAGGGTCTGATCGCCCTTCGGGTAGGCAACTGTGCAGCCGGTACGCAGATCCTGCTCACCGACAGTAACGGCAATACACTGATCGACCATACACCTCAGCTGAATTTCGCAGTGGTGATCCTCAGCTGCCCGGAAATGGTCAGTGGACAGGAATATACCCTGACCATCGGCCAAATGCAGGAGAAGATCCAGGCGTCTTAACAAAAAGGGACTGTTGCAACAGTGCAACAGTCCCTTTTTGGTAAGCTTTTTGCAGTTTCCGGATCTGTCAGGAAACGATATCCACGATCACATTGGATTGGTTGAAAAGCACCTTGGTGCGCTCCTGGGCATTGAGCTTTTCGGCAACCTCTTTGTTCAGCGCCAAAAACTGCTTGGAGGTAGAGCCGTTGACCAGTGTTACCTGGTAATACCCGTTGGAGACTTCCTTCCAGAAAGTCATATTGTTGGGGGTGGGGTTCAGATACTCAATGTCGTCTGTCCAGGGGTCATTGGCAGGTGTTTGGTAGCCGGGTGCTTTTTCTTTTTCGGTGTAACCGCCAGCTGTAAACTGTGCGTCCAGCATTTGGGTCATCTGCTCCTGGACGACTTCGGCAGTGCCCATGGGGAACTTGGTGATCCGGGCTTCGTAGGCATTGAAGTCGAAGGCATAGGGAGTAGGCAGATAGCCAAGGCTCAGATTGGCACAGGTGGCATAGAAGGTGGTGGGGAACTTGGAAGCATCCCGCACCGCCATGGCATTGGTGTCAAAGATCTCAAAGGGTGCGGTGACACAGGCAAAATCACCCATGGAGAAAGCGTACAGCGGGCACTCCACCGGTGTGCCGCCTTTGTTGGTGATGGTCTGGATGTTCTCGGTGACCTGCAGATTTTCCAGGGTGGCAGGGGCAAAGTTCTCCGCAGCCTTGACCACCTCCTGGGCCAGCTGAGTGCCCAGCTCCACATAGGTCTCATGGGACAGCTCCCCGGGGAACTGAGACCAGTTGTTCACATTGCCGGAGCCGCTGAGGATAAACATGGTGTGGCAATCCAGCGCTTTTTCCACCTCGGACCGGAGCACACCGGGATAGTTTGCGGTAGCGGCGGTGTAGGGGTAGGGGTCGTTGCCTCGGGGATGGCCCGCCCAGTTGATCATCAAAACATCCTTGCCGGTTTCACGCTTGAATTTGATGACCTGCAAAAGATTGTCCGCCCGGGTAGTATGGCCCACCAGACGGGCCTTGTTGATGTTGCCCACACCTTCGCCCAGCATAGTGCCGTCGTTGAGCAGGTAGTGGCGGACGCAGTTGATCTTCTCCGGACGGGAGAAGGTGGTCTCCAAAGTGGCAGGGGACAAGGTTTCCAGAGCCTCCTTGCCGGCATCAATGAACTGCTGGGTCAGGAATTCCACATAAGCCGGAATGTTGGGGTGCTGCTGTGCCTGGGTCGCCGGGCCGCTGTGATTGTGGGAGGCAGTGATCAGCACATGGCCCACGGACAGGCCCAGGGCATCGGCAATACTCTGCCGCACAGTCGGAAACACATCTACAGTGCAGTTACTCAGATCCACGGCAAACAGCAGTAGTGTCTCGCCGTCGGTATCGGCAAAGGCAGTGCAGGTAACATACAGATCATGGGGGACAATGGTGGAGATCCGCTCCATCTCGTCACCATAACCGGATAGCGGAACGGGGTCAACAGGAGAAATGACACGGCTGCCGTAGCCGACCCGGAAGCTGTCAGAGGGATTGCTTTGGGCGGAGGGTGTGTCACCCTGGCAGGCAGCAAAAGCTGCCAGCAGGCACAGAGAAATGACCATGGCGAGGAACTTTTTCATTTTGGAACGCTCCTTTTCCGGGTGGCGCGTCTCGGCGGTGATGAGACGATTGTATCGGGGATTTTATTATTCTTTTACGATCAGGTAGTAGCAGGCGGGGTTTTCTTCGTTGCCCACCTGGAAGGACAGGATACCGTCCTGATAGGTGGTGGGAAGTCTGCCGGCGTAGAAGCCCTCGGCATTGACGCCCCAAACAGCCAGCTTGTCACCATGCTCTGTTTCAATGGCGACGGTTGCCTGGATCACTTCTGCCAGGATGGGCGGCTTGCCGACATCCAGGAGCTTTTCACCGTCAAAGACCGCGTCGGTGTTTCTTGCACGGCCGATGGTGGTCAGCAGCATGTTGTCGGATTTGCTGATGGGGTCATCTGTCAGGCTGGACAGGGCAACCACGGCAAAATCGGTCTTGCAATCCACAGCCATACCGTTGATGGAGATGCCCAGACTGATCTTCTTCTGGGTGGAGGCCTTGTTGCCTGCCAGGCCCAGGAAGCCGTAGAGGATCTTGGTACGCTCTGTATCCACAGCGCCGATGCGCTTTTTCAGATTGCGCCACAGCTGTCCGTTGTCAGAGACGATCATGCCCGGCTTGGGATGGGGATATTCCTGGTCTGCCGGTGCTACCTCGTGGTAGCCCTCCGGCAGGGTTTCGTCAAAGATGCTGGCAGCCCGATGCTGCTCCAGAATACCGGTCAGTGCGTTGGTGGGCAGATTTGCCGGATTTGTGCCGCAAAGAGCCACTTTCTTTTCTGCAGGAGCTACATCGCCGCGCCGCATGATCAGTGCTGCGTGGTAGAAAAGACCGAATTTGGCCGGATCGTTCCAGGTGGAGAAGATACCCTCCCGGTAGGGAACACCGCCCACAGGGGAGGAAAGCTCTCTGCCCAGCACACTGTTTCTCTCCAACCGGCGGGAGTAGGAATAGGTGTGGATGGTATAGCCGGACCAATTCTGCAGCGCACCTACAGCGGCATAGTAAATGGGTCCTTCTGCCCGATAGGAATTGGGCCAGGGCATATCCCACTCGGAGCAGAAGAAGGGCTTGTTGGCGATCTTCATTCTTGCCATGCCGGGGAACACAATGGGGCTGGAGGTGATGGAACGGTTGGCACAGATGCGCTCGGTGTTGCCCCATCTCCAATCATAGAAATAGCTGTGACCGTCGGTGAAGTCCATATCCTCATGTGCCTTGATCAAACCGTCGCACCGGGTCCAGTTTGTTCCGGCAATGGGAATGCGCACACCGATGGACCGCAGATGATCGTACATCTGGGCATAGTAGCGCTGGGTTATGTACGTCTTAAACTGGATCATGGGCAGATCCTTGGTGTAAAGATCGCAGTTTTCCCAATCGTATTCAATGCCTTGCTCCTCCAGCCAATTGCGGAAGAACTGACGGAACTCGTTCGTGTAGTAGGGCAGGTCCACATAGAAGGCCTTCTTCAGGGGGGAGTCCTTGAACAGGTCGTTTTCGTTGGCGATCTCTGTCAGAACGAACACCGGATCATCCTTGTAGCAAAGCTTGGTGTAGGGGTTGTAGTGGGTCCAAAGCTGGGTGGCAAACTCTTTCTGCAGTTCGATCATTCTGGGATTGACCGTGGTCCAGGGCTTGCCTGCATCCAGCAGGGATTCATGGAAGGGGACATCGTCTCCCTCTTTGAATTTGCGGTAGGTGATCATATCCAGATAGCAGTAGATACCCTCTTCCTTCAGGCAGAAGATCAGATAATCCAGTGCATCCAGAGACTTGGGGTCCAGCACACGGGTGGTGGTGACCCGCTTACCCTTGGAGTAGGCGAACAGATTGGGGGTATCCCATTCTGCATCCAGCTGATGGAAACGGACAATGTTGCAGCCGGCCTGAGCAAGACGGCGGGCTACCTGGGGGGCATAGTCTCTGTCCGGGAAGCAGGCGCCGCCGTTGAAGTTTACACCCCAGAAACGGGCCAGAGTGCCGTCTTCAAAGCGCAGCACATCTGCGTCGGCATGGACAAAGCCATGCTTGCCGGCAGGACGCTCGTTTTCAAAAACGAAGGAGATGTCAACGGGCATCGCGTCGGGGTAAGCGGGCATGGGAATATATCGGGACATGGTAACACTTCCTTATTTTATAGTTTCTATCTTGTATTATACAGAAAAATAAGATATAATCTATACAACAAGCTGTAAAAAACAAATGATTTCCAGCATACATGGAGAATTGCAATGAACGCTATCTTTGAAAAGAAGAATTATTTCCAGCTGAGAGGCACGGTAATCAACGGCCCGCGGGTGTGTGGCCTGATGTTTCACCCTCATGGTGAGCTTCTGTATGTACAGGAGGGAAGTGCGGATGTGACGGTGGACGGTGTGGACTACCGGCTGTGCGCTGGAGATGCGGCGGCGATGTTTCCGTATCTGGCGCATTCCTATGCGATTGCACCGGATACCAAAGCGATGATCCTACTATTTGATCCGGCAGCGACGGTTTTTGACAGGACTTTGCTGGAGAAAAAACCGGTAAATTGCCGGGTGGATGGCAGAGGTCTGTGCTCTATGATGGAACGTTCTGTTTGGATGCTGCGGCACAAAAAACGAAAAACCGCCATTGCGTATCTCAATGCGGTGCTGGGGGAGCTTTTGGAGCTTTTGACCCTGGAGGAACGGGACAGCCCTGCCGGGGATGTGACGGTGCAGATCCTTTCCTACTGCGCGGAGCACTTTGCCGAGGATATCACTGTGAAAAAGGTGGCAGATGCACTGTTTATCAGCCAAAGCTATGTTTCGAAGGTCTTTGCCAATAAGCTCAAGTATGACTTCCGGGAGTATATCAATGGGCTGCGTATCCATAAGGCGCAGACCATGCTGCGGGAAACGGACAAGAAGATCTTTCAGATCATGGATGCCTGCGGCTTCCGGAATCAAAGCAGCTTCAACCGTGTGTTCCGGGGCATTACCGGGGTTTCCCCGAAGGTGTACCGGAACATCGCGAAAGACCCGGGATTCTTGGAATAACTGCGCCCAATTATGGTTGTTCTTTACAAACGGCCTGGTGTTTGGTATGATAATTAAGAAAAGATACCCGAAAGGGAAGAACGGAGGAACCACTATGAAACGATTCACAGCACTGCTTCTTTTGGCGGCTATGATCCTTGGCCTGTGTGCCTGCTCCGCAGAACCGGCAGGACCGGAAGAACCGCAGCCTAAGCTGCAGGTGGGGTTTGCCCGGGCGGATATCACCCCTGCAGACTCTGTTCCCATTGCCGGCTACGGCAACAACACAAAGCGTATGTCCACCCAGGTGCTGGACCCCCTGTCCATGACCTGCCTGGCTATGACCGACGGGGTAACCACGGTTTTGCTGTATACCCATGATCTTTACATCAGCACCAACAACTGGGTGCCAGAGATCCGCCAGAATGCATACAGCAAGTATGATGTTCCCCCGGAGAATACCATGATCTGCGCTACCAACAATCATTCCGGACCGGATCCCAGAACCGTTGGGGACGCGTATAAGGAGCTGTTTATCAGCACCGCGGAGAAGCTGGCAGGAGAGGCCATTGCCGACCTGACACCTGCCCTGCTTTATGGCACCACCGTCCAGACTCAGGGCATGAACTTTGTGCGCCACTACATTTTGGAGGATGGCTCGGTTGCCGGTGAAAACTACGGTGATTTCAGCGCAGCACCCATCAAGGAGCATGCTGCCCAGGGCGACCATGAAATGGTCCTGCTCAAGTGCGACCGCGTTGGCGAAAAGCAGGACATCCTTTTGATCAACTATCAGGTACACCCCTGCTTCACCAGTGGCGAAAAGGAAACGGTGATCTCTGCCGATTTTGTGGGAGCTACCCGCAATAAGGTGGAGAAGGACACAGGTATGCTCTGCGCGTACTTTACAGGGGCTACTGCGGAGATGGACCCCATCAGCCGCATGGAATCCGAGGCTCACGGCCTGGATCACATTGGCTACGGTGAGAAGCTTGCCCAGTATGCCATAGATGCCCTGCCTGCGATGCAGGTCCTGGAGGGTGAGGAGGTCGCTACCCATCGGCTTGCGTATAACTGCGAGGTAAACCACTACGATGAGGAGATGGCAGAACAGGCAGCACCGGTGGTGCAGCTCTGGGAGGAGACCGACCTGGAAACCGGCAATGCCTTTGCCCGGGAGCAGGGCTTTAGCTCTGTGTACCATGCAGAGGCGGTGAAAGCCCGTCCCAGCCGTCCCAAGAAAAAGCCCATTGAGCTCAACGCAGTGGGAGTTGGCGGCTTTGGCTTTGTTACTGCGCCCTACAGAATGTTCTCCTCCAACGGCAAGTATGTGAAGGAGAACTCTCCCTTTGCGCTGACCATGGTGTTCACCGAGGCCAACGAAGCCTGGCCCAATATCGCATCCAAGGAAGCCTATGCCTACGGCAGCTATGAAAGCGACAGCAGCTACTATGCCGAGGGTATGGGCGAGCGGATCGCAGAAGTGTTTGTGGATCTTTTGGAGCTTGTCAAGTAACGATCCCATTTTGCAAAGGAAAAACCCCAATGATCCGTAAGATTATCAAAATAGACGAAGAAAAATGCACCGGCTGCGGCCTGTGTGTCGATGCCTGTCACGAGGGCGCCATCGGCATGGAAAACGGCAAAGCCAAGCTTTTGCGGGAGGACTACTGCGACGGGCTGGGGGATTGCCTGCCCGCCTGCCCCACCGGTGCCATCACCTTTGAGCTGCGGGAAGCCCCGGCTTATAATGAAGCAGCCGTGGAGGCTGCCAAACAGGGAAGCTCCCGGGGCTGCCCCGGCACTGCTTCCAGACAGCTGCAGGCAGAAAAGACCCTGTCCGGGATCCCCTCTGGGCTGGGCAATTGGCCTGTGCAGATCAAGCTTGCCCCGGTGAATGCCCCGTACTTTTCCGGAGCGGACCTGCTGATCGCGGCAGATTGCAGCGCCTATGCCTGCGGAGATTTTCACCACCGGTTTATGGATGGGAAGGTCACGCTGATCGGTTGCCCCAAGCTGGACGCAGTGGACTACAGTGAGAAACTGACCCAGATCCTGCAGTGCAACGACATCCGCTCGGTTACCGTTGTGAGGATGAGCGTTCCCTGCTGCGGTGGCCTGAGCCATGGTGTGCAGACAGCCCTTGCCCGCTGCGGCAAAAAGATCCCCCTGACGGTAGTGGTCATCACACCCGACGGACAGATCCTTTAAATGAATCAAAGGGGTTGTCTCAAAATGAATGAGACAACCCCAAATTGCATATTTATGTGTAGGGAACGGCCTGTGTGCCGTTCCTAAGTGTATATTTTGGAACTAATTTTCGGAATGACACATAGGTCATTCCCTACATATGCATTT
>JAZSER010000012.1:0-43601 GCA_045531815.1 Faecousia sp.
TTCCCTACGGTCACGGATGATATAGCTGACGCTGTGATATCTGCTTCGCAGATGATATACGCTTCGCGTATGAAGGGAACGGATATTATATCATGCTTGCGTAGCAAGTATATCATGCGGCAACGCCGTATATCATATCGCCAACGGCGATATATCATTGAGATTTCATAGTTTTGCGGTATAAATTAGTTTAATAAATCCTAATTTATCGATTTGACTTAAAAACTGGAAAACCGCTCAGAGATGTCATTCTGAGCGAGCGTAGCGAGTCGAAGAATCCGTTATCCATCATAATTATTATTGCGTTACATCATTTGTGAGAGAACGGATCCTTCGACTCCGGCTTTGCCTCCGCTCAGGATGACAATGTTTTTGATATTCCATGCGGCTTGCCATATTCCGATTTTTAGAACAGAGCCGATACTGTTCCTGCTTCGCAGATGCTCTCTGCTTCTTGCATGAATAACCTACCAAGCTTCTGAAGGAAAGCCAGGGACGGTCAGTTGCTTGCAGAAGCGGCTGCAGAAGATTGAGCAGCCATGACACAGTCGATGGTCAGCACCACAGCAAGTGCCACGATTTCATCCTGAGGATTGGAAATATGCAGTTCATAGCTGTCTCCCCATGTCATCCACTCTTTGCTGATGGACACAATAGGGTGGCCGTTTTTGGTGATCTCATACTCGTGAGCCATAAAGCTGCCGCTGATCTCCCAGCCCAAGCCTTCAATGTTGTATTTGGGGAACAGGAAAGTAAACTCCTTCTTGATCTCGGCTACCTGCCGGTCACCGCAGAACACATAGTACCTGGGCATCCAGCTCCATACCTCTTGCTTAATGAAGGCAACCTCCCGGCCGCCCATGTCGTACACATGAAGTTTTTTGCCGAAGGTGAAGATCTCACCCTCAACATAATAGCGATCCCGGCCTGCTTCGTCTTTAACGGTGAACTTGTCACCCCAGGAAAATACTTTCTGTTTTATGTACAGTTTCATAGACACCCCTCCTTACAGGATCCGATACCCGGACTGGCACAGATGATAGACATGTGCCATCTTATCATCCTGGGTTCGGTATGTGAGTTTCTCAAAGCCTTCAATCTCACGGAAGGTCACGATTCGCTTTTCTTTATTTACCCAAGCAATGAATGCTTGCTCTGACTTCTCTTCGTTCATGGATTCCTTTCTTATTGTAGACCTGTAATGAATATGACCAATGCCATAACAGCAAGAGCGGTCCAACTGATATACCGTCTGGCCAACTCCCAATCGGAAGGTTCTATGCGGTCTGCATTCCAAACCCGGAAGGAAAGACTCCATCGGAACAGTTCGTCAGCAAACAGCACTGAGATTGCATTGATCAAACAAATGAACACAGCGCCAAACCATGCAAACCCGACACCCTTGTGGGTTAACGCAGGCCCGTTCATAAGCTCCAGTATTTCAGACACAGACGGGGCAAAAGGATCTACAATGTTTCCGTTTTCGTCTCGTTCAATACCATTGCTGTCTCCATAGGTAATGACGACCATATTGTTGCCGGTTCCGTCCTCGTTTTGGATCCAATAAAAGTCACCCATGTCACGAACGCCGCCGCGAAACAAAACCTTGTCGCCCTCCAGGAGCTCTACACCGGTCATGTACTCCGCCATTTCAGAATCCTTCGGAATTGCTGTGGGATCCTCCTTGGCGGAATACGGACCATAGGCTTTCTCGCCATATTGGAATAAAACGGTGTTATCTTCTGTCACTGTGAAGCATGCTTGTTTTCCCTTGAGCTTGCCGGAATATACCGTGCTTCCATTTTCCTGGCTTGGCACCAAAATGGCATCTTTGTATTCATATCCAACTCGAGCAATTGTCACAGGATAAAGCACCGAAAAAATAAGTGCCATAACCAGCATGAGTATCAAGAGGCTCTTTTGGTATAGATTCAGGTTCTTAATTCTCTCCATATGCCGCTCCTTTCAAATTCCATAATACGCATGTTTTCCTCGCTGGTATACAACCATTTTACTTGGAGGCTCGCTGAAAATAAAGGGTCAGTTCTGCGAAATAGACGGCTTATTTCTCCACCGGGAGAAAATTACAATTCCACCGTATCTTGTGCTTTGTACCTCATCGGCAGTGTTCTTAGCAAATGACATGCGGCTGGTTTAGCAGGCGGAAAATGAAGCTTCGCCGGCAGAAGGCGCACAGATGAGCCAGAGGAGCGAAGAAACATATGGGGATCATAGAAATTCAAGACCGGCGGGAGAGCTCCCACCGGTTATGTTGGCTTCATGCAATGCTACAACCCTGTTGCATCATTCACCGGATAGCGCAGTGCCTCCCCATTCCACAACGGTAAAACCGCTGCGCTGCGGTGCCCGGAGCTCCTGGGCTTCCATGCTTACAAATACATCGCTGGGTGCATAGACCATAAACACACGCAGCAGCGTATCAGGTGCAGGTACAATGTGCAGCTGTGCGGCATCGGTGTAGTCTTCTGCCTGGAAGGAAATGATATTGTAGGGATTCTTCTCCATCAAAGGAAGCCAGTATACGATGAATTCGTTGGCTTCTTTTCGGTTCAGGCCCAGCTTCTCAAGAGCGTGCTCCAGGAATGCGGCTGTGTCCGCACCCTTTACGCAAAAGCCCTTTGAAAGATCCCACTGTGCATTTGTTTCGCCTTCCCAGTACAGATAGTTGTAGGTCTGTCCTGTGGAGTCTGTCAGTGTTCCGTCGGGGGCTGCGGTTACATTCCATCCGTCGTTGTATGCGGGGTAGGTACAGGTCAGTGCCCCGTCTGTTACCAAGCGAACAGAAACATCGGTTTCTTCTTCCGGGTAGAGATAGATCACAGGCTTGTATGCCATACCCGGTTCGGGCGCCCAATCGCTTGCCTCCACGGTAAGGAAATCCACTTCTGCACGGTGGTGTTTTGCGTCATAATATGTGTTTTGATAGGTGCAGATCACCTGATCGCCTACGCACCATTCCTCAGAAAGGGTTCCGTTGAGTTTGATGGTGTAGGGGGTGGGTGTTACCGGCTGGGCAAAGAAGCAGTTGGAATAGATCTTCGTGATGACAATGTGGTCAAAAATGTTGTTGTCGTAACGCTCTGCGGTTTCCTTATCCAGCCATTGCTGGCTGTACGGCCTCTGCCGCAGGGTTTTGGCAAGTTCCCATCGGATGGCATGGACCTGTGCCGGGTAGGTTTCCATGATCCCACCGGTGTAGAATATTTCCACTTCCGCTCCAACATCTGCACCGATGTCTTCCAGGTTTTCTGTATGGATAGAGAATTGGCTGCTGCTGGAAAGCTCGACTTCGCCCTCCAGCGGCTGGACCAGCACGGATGTGCTGCTTTGCTCCAACACGGTGGCGACAAAACGGTGCACCAGGGATTGCGCTTCATCTGCCCAAAGCGCATCGATGCTTTTTAAGCTGCTGGGGAACCAGTAAAGCTTTGTAGCTTCATATACTCCGTCATCATAGAGCCGGTTCCAATCCACGATCTTGTATGCCAGGGCACTGTATTCCCGTGTACCGCCGTCTTCGTAAGGACCGCGGGGAAGGGGAATGCAGACAAGTGCAAGGAGCACCATTGCGATGATCTTCTTGTTCATATACACACCTCCCGGTCAGGTTCTGTCAAATTAATTATACCATAGATCATCTGTTTGTAAAGGTCGTGCATCTTTTGCACAAAAGGAAATGAAGTCACAAGAATATGCGTTGCAATTGTCACCGCCTTTTGCTATACTGAGCAAAAGGCGGTGATTCAATGGAATTTATTATGTTGGATGATACGATGAAGGCAGCGTATCGTGATGAGATGTATGCCATGCTGATGCATAGTGACAGGGAGTTTGTGCCTCCTCTGTCAGCCCGGAGCTCTACCACCCAAAAGGACCTTTCCAGCAAGGAAAGCTCAGAAGAGGGACTTCATGCATACTTTTCCCAGATGTGCGATCAGAAGATCCTGGCAGCATTTGAAGGGACGACCCTTTTGGGGTTCGTTTCCTTCCGGGAGGATTATACCAGCGATGTGATCGGCGCAGACCGGCTGCCCAATATCTATCTTTCCACCCTGGTGTCCAAGCCGGAGGCGCGGGGCAGGGGAATGACGGTGCAAATGTATGAGCACCTGTTCTGCAGATGCTATCAAGATCGCAGCATTTTTACCCGGACATGGTCTACCAATGCAGCCCATATCCGCATCCTGGATAAATTCGGCTTTAGGCGGCTCTGCACGATCCCCGATGACAGAGGGGCAGGCATCGATACGGTGTATTTTGCAAGAGAGAATCCGTGTGCAGATGGTCGGAAGGATCTGTAAATGGTCTGCCGATCGCGATCCTTTTGATGGAACAAAAGCGCAACCCTCCGTTTTTTGAATTCTTATGATTGATTATAGAATCTTCTTGAAATATCAGGAGCTCTATTGACTATTTTTTCGATTTTAGTATAATCAAAATAACCCGATTTGGGATAACTACGGAACAATAACAGAGGAAAGGGCGTTTTCGATTATGTTGAACTGTGATGTAAGAAATTACGGTGCCGTCGGTGACGGTGTTACCCTGAATACAAAGGCCATCCAGGCTGCCATTGATGATTGCTCTGCCCACGGTGGCGGACAGGTTATTTTGGCAGAGGGTCAGTATCTGTCCGGCCGTATTGATATGAAGTCCGGTGTGGAACTGCACATTGAGCGTGACGCTGTGCTGCTGGGCTCTACCAATGTGGAGGATTTCCCGGAAGTCGTAACGGATTTTTGGGATACGGAGTACGCACCCCGCTTCAATAAGCGCTGTTTCATTTATGCGGAAAACTGCGAGGACATCGCCATTACCGGCCGCGGTGCCATTGATTGCCAGGGCCGTGCCTATGTCCGCCCCATGACCGAAGAAGAGATCAAAAGCCGTCCCAATATGTCTTATCTGAGACTCCCTATGCCTTTGCCGGAGGGCAGCGCTCCCCTGGATGAGTCCACCACCATGGTGGGTGCAGCACCCCATCCCCTGGATCCCCGGAGCACCAGCCTGGCACCTGCCCGTGTTGTGATGTTTATGGGCTGCAGAAATCTGCTGGTTGAGGATATTACCATGCGTAACCAGCCTGCCGGCTGGAGCTACTGGATCAGCGGCTGCTTCAATGTACATTTCCACCGGGCACAGATCCGCGCCACTGTGGATATGCCCAATAACGATGGCATCCATATCAACTGCTGCCAGGATGTTACCATTTCTGACTGTAACATCTCCACCGGTGACGATTGCATCGTTATCCGTGCTTACTCTGCACCTTTGAAGAAGAATGTGGTTTGTGAGAAGGTTGCGGTTACCAACTGCAATCTGACAAGCCATGCCTGTGCAGTGCGGGTGGGCTGGATCAATGACGGTGTGATCCGCAACTGCACTTTGTCCAATCTGAATATTACGGAGACCTTCTCCGGCCTTTGCGTAACCCTGCCCGGAAATCCTGATCCCAGACGCATGAGCGACCAGGGCTTCGAGGCGACTCATATTGAGAATATCAGCTTCTCCAATATCACCATTGACCGCAACTACGGTGTGCCGGTATTGATCAACATTGCGGAGAACAACCTGTGTGAATGTGTCCGGAATATTTATTATGATAACATTCATGCGCGTACCACGCAAATGCCCAGGATCACCGGCAGAGACGATTGCCGTCCCACAAACATTTACTTTACCAACTGCCAGTTTACGCAGATCCGTTATGAGGACATTCCCACAAAGTTTGGTGAGCGCCTTGCCAAGCTCCAGCGTAAGCTGAGCAAGCCCTCCTTTGAGAAGGTAGACAATTTGGTGATGAACAACACCACATTCAGCGTCCTTTAAAATGACCTCCGCCCGCTGCATACCTGCAGCGGGCGGATCGTTTCTTCTGTGTTTTTGTTATGGACAAAACAATGCAGTTTCGTAAAAATCCTGCAGAATCTACTTCCCGTAATTGACTATGGGAATTAATTTGCTATAATGATTGAAGTGAATGACAATGGGAATATCCACACAATAAAGGATACGAAGGGAGAAATCACTATGGAGCTGAAGAAGATCGCCGAAAGGATCGGTATCGCCAAATATCCAGAGGCCATGGATGCTGTGTATGCGGCTATGAAACAGGATGATCAACCTGCCTGTGACCTGGCATCCATTGATGCACTTCAGGAAGAATACGGTCTTTACGGTGACTATTATGAACTGGTAAAAAAGACGGGAGAGCAGATCAATGCAGACCCTGACCGCAGCACCTGGGTGAAGGTGGCTGTAGCCTTTTCCCGTCAGGACGAGACCAGTGTTTCCGGTCGGTCCATTCCTGTGCCGACAGCAGACGGCACGGATGTAACAGCATTCCTGCCGGTGCATATCCTGGCTGCGCAGATCCCGGAGTCCATTGAGCTCTACCGGCGCCGGGGCTTCCCGGAGGAAGAGATCGCAGGGCTCATCGCCACCTACAGAGGCGGTATCCGTGTTGTGGAGAATCAGACAGGCAGACCCGGCTTGAATAAGCTGTATTATGGCTGGCAGAATCATTTCATCAAGGCGGAGATCTATAAGGCAGGCAGTATTCAGTTTGAGACCCGCACATTGCCCCAATCTGCAGTGTACCTGCGCAACAAGCAGACCCGTGATGTGATCGCAGTTATGAATGTGGGCACATTCCATGCATCCGGTATGCAGATCCTGGGATCCCGTGGCTATGAGGATCCTGAGGGTGCATTTCAGGTGTCCTTTACAGAGGATGCGCAGAACTATTACGGTCACCGCTCCCTTGGCTGCAAAGTCAGTGATCAGAAAGAAGCATTCCCCAAATCCCAGTGGGAGCTGTTTGCCCGCCCTGGTGACAAGTGTATGAGCATCCATATTCCCAAGGGTGCAGATATCTCTCCTGAGACCCTGGATGCCGCGTTCGCCCAGGGACGCAAGGTCCTGCAGGAGCGGTATCCGGAGCATACCGGCAACATGATCTTTGCATCCTCCTGGATCCTGGATCCCAAGCTGGAGGAGATTTTGGGCCCTGATTCCAAGATCACGAAGCTTGGTCATCGGTTTGTCCGCTATCCCCAGCGCAGTCCCGGTATGCATGTATTTGGCAATGTATTTGCAAAGCAGCTGGAAAAAGAACCCTATGAAAACCTGCCGGAGGATACCAGCCTGATGCGCGGTCTTAAGAAATTGTACATTGAGGGCGGTCATATCTATGCTTATGCCGGCCTGATTCCTGAATTTTGAGGTGATATTATGAGAGTTTTATCTATTGGCAACAGCTTTTCCCAGGATGCGACCCGGTATCTGCACCGCATTGCAGCGGCAGACCATGTGGAAATAGAAACCGTGAATCTGTTTATTGGCGGCTGCCCGCTGGAGCGGCATTACCGCAACATGCTCAGCGGTGGCCGTGTATACGATCTGCAGTTTAACGGTCAGGTCACCGGCTTTCAGGTCTCTATGGAAGAGGCACTTCTGAGCCGCAAGTGGGATGTGATTACCCTGCAGCAGCAGAGTGTCAGCAGCCCCTATTGGGACACCTTTGAGCCCTACGCAACAGCACTTTACGACTATGTAAAGGAGTGCGCTCCCAAAGCTAAGATCTTCCTGCATCAAACCTGGGGACTTGGTAACGGATCAGAAAGATTGGCTGCCACAGAGTTTGAAAGCTACGATGCCATGTTTGAGAAAATCGAAAAGAATTACGATAAGTGCAAGGAACTTCTTGGTGCGGATGGCATCATTCCCAGCGGCAGACTGGTCGCGGATATGCTGCACAGCGGTATTGAGCAAATGCACAGAGACGGTTTGCATGTTACAAAAGGGTTTGGCAGATATGCACTGGCACTTTTGTGGTATCGTATGCTTACCGGCAATTCCGTTACCCAGAATACTTTCTGCGATTTTGACGAGCCGGTCTCCGATGAAGAGATCCGCCTTGCCAAGTCCTATGTAGATGCTTGCACACCTCTGTTGTAAGCGATCCCATTGGTTGATTAATTCTTTGTGAATTTCACGGTAAAAGCATTGCTTTTTTGGGTTTTCTGTGATAATTACATAGAAGAATGATCACACAGGAGGAAAACGCAGTGGGTGTTTTACAACGATGCGGAGCAAGTGTTCTTCGCTATTTCAAAAGAATACTGCCGATCGCATTGGCATACTTCTTGGTGGAACTGCTTGCGGCATGGATCCTGCAGCCCAAGGAACTGACGGGGCTGGCCTTTGGCGCACTGTGGGCGCTGATGCTGGCAGGGATCGTGGTTTCGTTGCCGCGGCTGGCAGGAAAGATCCTGTTTGGCATCAGCTACTATTTCTTTCTGGCATGGGGGTTGGCGCAGACAGGCTATGCCCGGGTGTTTTCCAGAATGATGTGGCTGGGTGACATCTTCTTTGCAGGAGAGGGTGCAGCCTTCTTCGGGGATGTTTTGGCGGCATTTCCGCTGATCTGGTGGATCGGCGGTGCTTTGCTGATCGTATTGGGTGTTCTGTTGATCCTTCGTTTTCCTCAAAAGGAAACAAAGCTTTCCGTGAAATTGCCATGCTGCATAACAGCGGTGGCAGCGCTGATCGGTTTGTGCTTCCTGCCGGAGCTTGTTTTTCTGAAAGACCTGGATATCTGGGGCACGCGTTCTGAGTACGCGCAGTCTTCGTCTTACCGCGCGACCTATAATACCATGTATGATGCCGGCAATGTTTATGAGATATGCGGGATCTACCAGCTGACCTTCCGGGACATCTGGAAGCATGAGCTGTATCCCCTGACACCGGCATACCGTGCTGAGCTGCAGGCGCAGACGGAGCAGATAAACGCATATTTTGATGCCCGGGGAGACCATGGCGAAAACGATATGACAGGTCACTTGGCGGGAAAAAATGTGGTGCTTGTATTGATGGAATCCATGGACGATTGGATGATCACCCAGGAGGATACCCCGACATTGAAGCGCCTGATGGAGGAAGGCATCCAATTTACCCAGTTCTATACGCCCGGTTATGGAACAGCACGGACCATCAATTCTGAGTTCTGTGTCAACACAGGCATTTATCTCCCCACAACCGGAGACTATGTTTTTGATTACGTTACCAATCATTTTGATCAATCCATCGCAGCTCAGGCAACGGACAACGGCTATACTGCGGAAGTGTTTCACTACAACAGCCCGGACTTTTACAGCCGGGGCGTGTTTGAGCCTGCCATGGGCTATAACAGCTATGTCTGCTATGAAGACTACACGGATGATCCGGAAGACCTGTACAATGAGTGCCTGCTTTTTGATAATACGCAGATCAGCGAGCGGTTTTTCCGGGAAGGGAAGACCTTTAATACCATCATAACCCGCTCTGCCCATTTGAGCTATGTCTATAACGAGGTGCTGAGCTACCGTGCGTTGAAGCAGTACCCCCAGTACCGGGGCAAATATGCCAGCGAGGAAGAGGATTGCGCCAGAGTCAAGGCGAAGCTGGTGGACGATATGTTCGCAAGACTCTTGCAGGAGCTGGAAGATCGAGGGCTGCTTGAGGATACGGTGATCATTGGTGTCACGGACCATTATACCTACGGCTATAAGAATATGCAGGAGCTTTATGCCCACTCCGGCACAGAGGAAAAACTTCTTCTGGAGAGAACGCCTTGCTTTGTTTGGTCTGCGGATATCGAACCTATGACCGTGGAAAAAACCCTTAACACAGCGGATTTCCTTCCTACTATGCTGAATTTACTGGGCTTTGACAGTCCCTACCGTTATCTGGGCCAGGATGCTTTTGATCCTGGGTATACAGGCTACGCACTTTTCCCGGACGGCAGTTGGATCAGTGAGGGCGTTGTATGTAAGATGGAGGCAGGAAAAGAGCCGGTGATCATCCAAAATGCCGAGAATAAAGAGCTTACCGGTGCGTACATGCAGCAGATGGCGGAGCGTTCTGCGGCATTTATCCACATCAGCAATTTGCTTCTGACAGCAGACTATTATCAAACGGTACAACCATAAAATGATCCACCGGCACAGTATATGTGCCGGTGGATATTTCTTTATGTACTTTGGCGCATTTGAATGCGGTAACCCAACAGGGGGGAAGGATCGTACGCACTGCCCTTCAAACAGCACAGAAGCTCCCGGCAGGTTGCGCGGCCTAATTCTGCGGCATCAAAGTGCAGTGCGGAAACCGCAGGCTGATAGTTGCTCAGAACATCACTGTCATACAAGGAGGCGACCTGTATTTCTTCCGGGATCCGGACCCGCCGCTCCTGAAGATGGTTCAGAATGTTCAGGCAGATCCCATCATCCATGGCCAGAAAACGGTGAACACCTTCCAGCAGCAGATGATCGACCGCCTGTGCGCATTGGGATTCGGTGTGGATTCCTGTGCGGATCACAGCGTCCTGCTCTTTCATTCCGTAGTCAGACAGCGCCTGGGTAAAACCGGAGAGGCGGCTTTGATTGACAATGTAGCTCAGATCATCTCCCAATAGGGCAACCTTTCCGGTGCCACAGCGCAGAAAGGCGGTAGAGAAAGCGCGGCAGCCGCCAACCTGATCGTGGTCTGCTTCAACGGTGGCTTTTCCGTGGGCAGAGGGGGGCAGTGTTCCCATGGTAGCAAAGGGGACATTGTTTTGGATCAGAATATCCACCAGGTTATCGTGCTCAACGGTACGCGACAGGATCACACCGTCAACCTTCCGGTTACTGATGATGCGCTGCAGGTGTGCGCAGGAATCATCCGTGGAAAGGCAGATCAGTGTGTTGTAATCCTGCAAAAAAGCTTCTTCGCAGATGGCACTCATGCTCTGACGGATATGGGGCAGATCCAGTTTGATGAAAGAGCGGGGGATCACCAGTGCCAAATTGTATGTGCGGCTTTCTGCCAAAGCACGGGCAGCGGCATTGGGGCGGTAGTTGCATTCGTGAATATAGGCAAGCACCTTTTGCCGTGTGGCTTCGCTGATGCGGCCCTTGCCGGAGATCGCCCGGGATACAGTGGTTTTCGAGACACCCAGCTGCCGTGCAATATCGTCAATGGTCTGATTCGGTTTTTGCTCCATAAAAGTGATTCTCCCTATAGAAATTAGTCAAGAAATGTGCTATAATGGGGAAAATGCGCAATGCGCAACAATAGTTTACCAAAAAATTGCGCAACTGTCAATACTTGCGCAACAAAGGAGCAATGATTATGAGCAGAGCGGATGAGATCTATCTGGCAACATGCCGTGACATATTGGAAAACGGTTTTTATGATACCGATTTGGAGGTGCGCCCCAAATGGGCTGACGGAACACCTGCCCATACGGTGAAAAAGTTCGGTGTGGTTAACCGGTATGACCTGCGGGAGGAATTTCCCATCATGACGCTGCGCCGTACCTACTGGAAAAGCGCCTTGGACGAACTTTTGTGGATCTGGCAGAAAAAGTCGAACCGCATCGAGGATTTGGGCAGCCATGTTTGGGACGAGTGGGCCGGTGAGGATGGTACCATCGGTAAGGCCTATGGCTATCAGCTGGGCATCAAGCATCAGTATAAAGAGGGTATGTTTGATCAGGTGGACCGTGTCCTGTACGATTTGAAGCACAATCCTGCTTCCCGCCGTATTCTTACCAGCATTTATAACTTTGAAGATCTCCATGAGATGAATCTGTATCCCTGCGCCTATTCCATGACCTTCAATGTCTCCGGAAATACCCTCAATGCAATTCTGAATCAGCGAAGCCAGGATATGCTCACTGCCAATAACTGGAATGTGTGTCAGTATGCCATGCTGCTGATGATGGTGGCCCAGGTATCCGGCCTGGAGGCAGGTGAGCTCGTCCATGTGATCGCGGATTGCCATATTTATGACAGACATATCCCTGCTGTGAAAGCAATGCTGGAAAGAGAAGGGTTCCCTGCGCCCAAGGTGACTTTGGATAAGAGCATTACGGATTTCTATGCCTTTACCAAGAACAGCTTCACTGTGGAAGACTATCAGTATCATCCCTTTGACTTTGAGATCCCCATGGCTATCTGAGGTGTAATATGGAACTGATCGTAGCGGTATATGAAGATTGGGGCATCGGTAAGGACGGCACTCAGCCCATCGCACTTTCTGCAGACCGTAAATTTTTCCGGGAAACCACAAAGGGTGCCATGGTGATCGTTGGCAGGCGAACGGTGGAGGACTTTCCGGGCCGCAAGCCCCTGCCTGGCCGTGTGAATGTTATGCTGAGCCGCAGCAACATCCAGACTCCAGGCTTTGCCCTGTGCAATAGCCCCCAGGAGGCCGCAGCCCTGGCGCAGAGTGCCCAGCGGGCAATGGTGATCGGTGGCGGCAGCATATACCGGCAGATGCTTGAATACTGCGATACAGCATATGTGACAAAGCTGCACTGCAAGCCGGAATCGGACACATTCTTTCCTGACCTGGATGCAGATCCCCAGTGGTATCTGGAAAAGGTCGTACAATCCGGCACAGAAGATGGAGTAGATTACCAAATGTGCTTGTATAAACGCAAGTGATTGCCCGATTCTAACAAATAATAACAGAAACAGAACGGATAACTTTGCTATGAACTACAAAAAAATATGGACAGCATTCCTGCTCTGCGCCTTGACGGTATTTTTTGCTGTTGGGGCGTTTGGCTGTGCTGCAAATCATAAAGACGCCCAACTGCGAGTATCGCTGAAGGGAGACCGTGAGATCTCGTTGAACCACGGTCAGACCTATGAGGAAGCAGGCGCAACTGCGCAGCTTCTGATCCCTGACCGAGAGCCGCAAGAAGTCCAGGTTAACATTTCCGGCTCGGTGAATAACCGTGCACTGGGTGCGTATCTGATCAAGTATACAGCTGAATGCGATGGGGTCTTGGGAACTGCCTATCGATTGGTTCGAATCGTGGACACAGAGGCACCACTGATCGAGCTGGTGGAAGATCCGGAGTATTATACATTGCCCAATGAAACCTATGTGGAGCAGGGCTATACTGCGTCAGACGATTATGACGGTGACCTGACAGAGCAGGTGATTCGCATTGCGACCCGGGAAAAGGTGATTTACCGGGTTACGGATTCTGCCGGAAACATGTCCCAGGTGGAGCGTACGATTGCTTACAATGATCCTGTACCGCCTCAGATCCAACTGAAGGGGTCGCAGACAGTGGTGATCTCCCAAGGCAGCGGCTATCAGGAAGCCGGATATACCGCAACGGATAACTGCGACGGAGACATAACCGCAAAGGTCACGGTGTCCGGCTCGGTCAATGTGAAAAGACCCGGATACTATACTGTCTGCTATACAGTGAAGGACACATACGGCAACGAGGCATCTGCCTCCCGGGCAGTGTACGTCAAGCCCAGCGGTTCTTCTGCGCCGCCTCAGACAGTTGTGCCGAACGGCAAGGTGATTTATCTGACCTTTGACGATGGTCCCGGACCGCGCACACCGGAGCTTTTGGATATTCTGAAGAAGTATAATGTAAAAGCCACATTTTTTGTGGTAAATACCGGCTATATCGGCACGATCAAACGTGCAGCCGCAGAAGGACACAGCATTGCGGTGCACACAAAGACCCATGTGTTCAAGGAGATCTATGCCAGCGAGGAGGCATACTTCAACGATCTTTACTCCATGCAGGCGATCATTAAGCAGCACACAGGCATAGAAACCACGTTGCTGCGGTTCCCCGGTGGCAGCTCCAATACCATCAGCAGGTTTAATAAGGGGATTATGACCCGCCTGACGGAAGCGGTGGTCCAGCAAGGCTTCCAGTATTTTGATTGGAATGTGGACAGCAAGGATGCCGGCGGTGCCCGCACAGCGGAACAGGTATACAACAATGTGATCAATGGCATCGGCAATAAAAACACTTCCATCGTACTGCAGCATGATATCAAGGGCTTCAGTATCGATGCGGTGGAAATGATCATTTTGTGGGGTCTGGAAAACGGATATACGTTCCTGCCGTTGCAGCCCAACAGCCCCGGCTGCCATCACAGAGTCAATAATTAAAAGCAAGATCCCTGTCTGCACAGTTTGTGCAAACAGGGATCTGTTTTGTTAAATGCTTTATTCTTCCGTCCAACCGGCGGCACAGCGAACTGCTTTTTGCCAACCCTTGCATCTGGCTGTGCGTTCAGCTTCCTGTATATCGGGATGGAATTGCGCATCGGCTGCCCAGTTTGCGCGGATATCCTCCGGGCTGCTCCAGTATCCCACAGCCAAGCCTGCCAGGTAGGCAGCACCCATTGCGGTGGTTTCCACACATTTGGGGCGCAGCACCGGTAGGCCGCTGATGTCCGCTTGCGTCTGAAGCAAGTATCCGTTGGCAGCTGCGCCACCGTCTGCTTTGAGAACGCTGGGGTGGATCCCGGAATCCGCTTGCATCGCCTGCAGGACATCGTTTACCTGATAAGTGATGGAATCCAGTGTTGCCCGTATGATATGGTACTTGTTCGTACCCCGGGTCAGACCCAAAATGCTGCCTCTGGCATAGGCATCCCAATAGGGCGCACCCAAGCCGGTAAAGGCCGGGACAATATAGCAGCCGTTGGTATCGGAGACCTTTCTGGCCATATATTCCGAGTCACCGGCAGATTCCAAAAAACGCAGCTCATCCCGAAGCCACTGGATGGCAGCGCCTGCAACAAAAATCGAACCTTCCAAAGCATAGGTGATCTCCTTGCCAATGCCCCATGCAATGGTGGTGACGAGACCGTTTTTGGAGGTCATGGGCTTTGCACCGGTATTCATCAGAAGAAATGCGCCTGTTCCGTAGGTGCACTTGCAATCGCCGGGGGTGAAGCAGGTTTGCCCGAAGAGTGCGGCCTGCTGATCACCGGCAGCACCGGCAATGGAAATGGGGGCACCGAAATACTCTGCCAGGGCATCACCGTAGACGCAGCTGGAGGGTACAGCCTTCGGCAGCATAGATGCCGGGATGTTCAGCGTTTCAAGAATGTCTGCGTCCCATTGCAGGGTGTGAATGTTAAAGAGCATGGTGCGCGAAGCGTTGGAATAGTCCGTAATATGCACAGCACCGCCGGTCAGCTTCCAGATCAGCCAGGTTTCCACAGTGCCGAACAGAAGCTCAGAACGCAGGGCCTGTTCCCTTGCCCCTGGAATGTTGTCCAGGATCCAGGCGATTTTGGTTGCGGAGAAGTAAGGGTCGATCACAAGTCCTGTCTTTTGCCGGACGGTATCCACCAAACCCTCCGCAGAAAGCTTGTCGCACATAGCAGCTGTCCGGCGGCACTGCCACACAATAGCGTTGCAGATGGGCCGGCCGGTGTGCTTATTCCAAACAATTGTGGTTTCTCTTTGGTTTGTGATGCCGATGGCGGCAATGTCACTTGCGGAGGCACCTATATTTCTCAGCGCCTGCCGTGCCACCTCCAGCTGGGTGGAGAAGATCTCCTCTGCGTCGTGCTCTACCCAACCCGGCTGCGGAAAGATCTGTGTAAATTCTTTTTGTGCAATGCTGCATACCTTTCCGGTGCGGTCAAACAGAATGCAGCGGTTACTGGTCGTACCGGAGTCCAGCGCCATTATATATTTTTTCATGGGGATGCTCCTTTGTAAAAACCGGGACTGCGGACAGCCCCGGTATGGATTATTCTACATGGGTGTGGTTGGAAATGTGATCCTGACAGTAGCAGTAGTATCCGTTGCAGCGGGAGCAGTAGCGGAACTCCAGATCCGGATCAGATACATCGGTGCGTCCGCACACGGTGCAGCGATGGTTGTAGGCCGGCTGTGTGCGGGGGCGCGTCGGATTACCGGACATGTGGATCGTACCGGTCTTGGGAGCTTTTTTTACAGTAAAACGCCGCTTTTCGATAAAGGGGAAGAGATTCACAACATCCTTGCCCACAAACAGCAGATAGTTCATCAGCGCCACCAGCGGGAACAAATTGTGAGGGAAGAGCATAACCGGATAACTCAGATTGATGATCTGCAGGCTGATCAGCAGCAGGTATACAACGCCCATGAACCATGCCTTTACCGGAATGATAAACAGCACAAGGAACTGACTGTCCGGATTTGTAGTGGCAAACAGAAGCAAAAGGCTCAGATGCAGATAAAATGCAAGGTCTGCATATACGATAACGGAAAAGAACTCTGCCGGATACAGTGTCTGCCCAATCAAAACATCGCCTGTGGGACAGAATATCATGGCAAAAACATCCATCAGAAGCACACCGGACAGATAAAACAGATTGAACTTAAATGTGCCGATGGACAATTCAATGTGCCGCCCCAGATTGTAGAAGAAATAAAGAAAGATCAGCGTTAGGACGGGGTTGGAACCCGGGGACTCGGTAAAGACGAAGGTAATAAGCCGCCAAACCTGACCCTTCAGGATCGCAGCCTTGTCGAAGCGCAGAAACTCATACAGAATGCTGCCACCGCTGACAAGACTCAGAATATATACGAGGGCAGAGCCGATGACGATATAGAGCATCAGATTGGGGATGCCTTTGTTTCGGTTATGAAAGCAAAAACGCTCAAAACGTGTGCGTAGATTCATGTGCTTTTCAACTCCTGTGCAGTATTATCTTATTTTAACAGCTTCCGAAGGAAATGTCCATATCAGAATTGTGAACATTTTTGGCAAAAACCAAAGAAATATATTGACAATTTGCAAAATTCGAGTAGAATATACCAGGAACTGCATACAAGCCTTATCAAGAGTGGTGGAGGGAACGGCCCGATGAAACCCGGCAACCTGTATTTTCAAGGTGCCAAATCCGGCGGCAACGACAGATGAGGATTCGATAGAGCACACGTCGAGTCCTTCGATGTGTGCGGATTTTTTTATGAAAGGACAGTTTTATTATGGAAAAAAGACTCTTTACTTCTGAATGTGTTACTTGCGGACACCCGGATAAAGTCGCAGATGCGATTTCTGACGGTGTTCTGGATGCCTGCCTTGCCCAGGACCCCAACTCCCGTGTCGCCTGCGAGGTTATGGTCACTACCGATTTTTGCGTGATCTGCGGCGAGATCACCACAAAGGCAGTTGTGGATTATGAGGCCATTGCCCGGGAGGCCATTCGCTCCATTGGTTACACTGATCCCAACACCGGCTTCAGTGCTGATACCGTGCAGATCCTGTGCAAGGTCCACACCCAGTCTGCCGATATTGCCATGGGAACCAACGACCAGGTGGGCGGTGCCGGAGACCAGGGTATGATGTTCGGCGGCGCTTGCACCCAGACCCCGGAACTGATGCCGCTGCCGGTTGCGCTGTCTCGCGCACTTTCCAACCGCCTTACTCAGTGTGTGGAAAGCAATGACTTGCTGCGTCCTGACGGAAAGACCCAGGTCTCTGTCGAGTTTGATGCACAGGGAAATGTGGTGGGTATCGATACTGTAGTCGTTTCTGTGATGCACACAGAGGACTTTGAGATCCAGGAGCTGCGCCGCTATGTTCGTGAGGGTGTGATCGCACCTGTTTTGAAGCAGTACGGTTTTAATATTGAAGATGTTGCACATATTTATATCAACCCCACAGGCAAGTTTGTAATTGGCGGACCGGACGGTGATACCGGTCTGACAGGCAGAAAGATCATCGTGGATACCTATGGCGGCTATTTCTCCCATGGCGGCGGTGCATTCTCCGGAAAGGACCCCACTAAGGTGGACCGCAGCGGTGCATATATGGCCCGTTACATGGCAAAGAACCTGGTGGCAGCAGGCCTGGCAACCCAGGTGCAGGTGCAGCTTGCTTATGCCATTGGTGTTGCAGAGCCGGTCTCTGTCCGCGTGGATAGCTATGGTACCGGAAAGATCGATGATGAGAAGATGACACAGCTGCTGCGCAAGACCTGCGACCTGACACCTGCGGGCATTATCCGTAAGCTGCAGCTGCGCAGACCTATTTATGCACAAACAGCCCGTGGCGGTCATTTCGGTGTGTCTGATCTGCCCTGGGAGGCAACCGACCTGGCAGAGGAATTGAAGGAACTGGCCGGCTGCTGAAAAGTTAACAATTTGCTCCGTTGACATTGTTGGCAGGAAAAGATATACTCTAATCGTATAAATATAAAAATGGGATGTATTTTATGAGAAATTCCAAACTTATGACAGTGATTTCTGCTGTAATATACGGTTTGCTGGTTGCTGCTGAAGCAATGGGTACATTTGCTGTACTGCGCTTGGGGATGCTGCCGGATAAGTATGTTTTGGTCTTCGTGCTTGCGCTGCTTTTGTCTTTGGCGCTGCTGGGGATCCTGATGTTTGCACATAAAGCTGGTAAGCCAGTGGGTATTGCAAGAAGGATCATTGCATTTCTGCTGTGCCTGGGCATGATCGCGGGGTGCGCTTTCGTTGTAAAGGTCGCCCTGGACGCGAACCGAACCATGCAGGCAGTCACCAGACCTGCGGTCAAGACGGATGCGCGTAATATGTATGTCTTGGTCCGGGCAGAAGATCCTGCCCAAGCTTTGCCGGATGCTGCGGAGTATACCTTTGGCATCATTGAGAACTATGATGCGGAGCATATGCAACAGGCGATTGCTGTTTTGGCCCAGGAGCTGGGAAAAGACCCTGCGCTGAAGCAATACCTTGGCTTTATCGAGACAGCAGATGCGTTATTCGCAGAGGAGACGGATGCCCTGATTCTCAATGGCGTAAGTGTTGCATTGCTGCTGGAAGAAGAGGGCTACGAAGATTTTGCTCAGCGTGTCAGGATCCTGAGGACTATGCCACTGGCATCCTTAGAACCTACTGAAGAGACGACAGAGCCTGCACCGACAGAGCCGCCTGTGGTGGAGAAAAATATAACCAACACACCCTTTGTTGTGTATATCAGCGGCTCTGATACAAGAAGCAGCATCCTGAATGTCAGCCGAAGCGATGTCAACATTCTTATGGTGGTAAACCCGGAAACAAAGCAGGTGCTGCTGCTCAATACGCCCCGGGATTATTATGTGCCGAATCCTGCCGGTGGCGGAAAGCCGGACAAGCTGACCCATTGCGGGATCTACGGTGTGGATTGCTCTGTGGAGGCACTGGAAGGGCTTTACGGTATAGATATTGCTTACCATGGGCAGATCAACTTCACGGGCTTTGAAACCCTTGTGGATGCAGTAGGGGGAATAACCGTATACTCAGACCAGGCATTTAAAACCTCGGCTGGTGTCTATATCAGCGAGGGAGAGAATACGCTCAATGGCGAACAGGCATTGTCTTTCTGCAGAGAGCGCTATCGGGTTTCCGGTGGTGATAACACCCGTGGAAAGAATCAAATGAAGGTCATCAAAGCTGTCATACAGAAAATGACCAGCGGGACTACGGTGATCTCCAATTACGCTTCCATCCTTGCCAGCCTGGAGGGAATGTTCAGTACCAGCATTACTTCTGCTGAGATCGGCATGCTGGTAAAGATGCAGCTGGAGGATATGGCCAGTTGGAATATCCAAACCTATGCGGTAACGGGCACCGGCGGCAGTGCCAAGACCTATTCCATGCCCAGCTACTACGCATATGTCATGTACCCCAACGAGCAGGCGGTTGCCCATGCATCCAAGCTGATCGGAATGGTGTTGGAAGGAAAGATTTTGACCGAAGCAGATATGAATCCTTAATATCAAGACGCTTGCAGCGTAGGAATTATTGCCTGCAAGCGTCTTTTTTGTTGGCATTTCGGGAAGAATATGATATGATGAACAAAACGATTGACAGGAGGCTCGCTATGCTGGACTATATCAGAATTGCCTGCGCAGTACCGAAGGTTCGTGTGGGAGATGTTGCGCAGAACACAAACGATATCTGCAGCGCACTGGCGGAAGCGGACACCCGTAACGCGGATCTGCTGGTCCTTCCGGAGCTGGCACTGACCGGCTATACCTGTGGAGACCTGTTTTTTCAGCAGACACTCCACGAGGCGGTTTGTGAAGGACTACGCAAGATCATTGATTGCAGCGCGGATCACATGGGAGTTACTTTGGTCTTTGGTTTGCCTTGTCTGATAGACGGACAGCTGTATAATTGTGCGGCGGTGGTCAGCGGCGGTATTCTGCGGGGCTTAGTACCTAAAACGTTCCTGACCAATTATGGCGGTTTTCAGGAGAAACGCTGGTTTGCTTCTGCTGAGCAGTTGTGTGATGCCCCTATTGATGCGGAGGCGTTGGGCCTGGAGGGACAGTACAGCGTGCCGTTGAGCACCCAGGTGATCTACAGGCTGGGAGACGGGGTCAAGCTGGGCGTTGAGATCTGTGAGGATCTGTGGTCACCCATTGCACCCTCGGCCGGTTTGGCATTGGGCGGTGCCCATATTATCGTGAATCCGGCAGCTTCCAATGAACTGGTGGGAAAACGCGCATTCCGCACAGAAACAGTGAAGCACCAATCTGCAACCTGCCTCTGTGCCTATGCCTTCTGTTCCACAGGTGCGACAGAATCTACACAGGATACCGTGTTTTCCGGTCACAGCGTGATCGCCCAGGGAGGCCAGATCCTTGCTGAAAATGAAAGAATTACCGATGCCGGCTATATGATCACGGCGGATGTGGATGTGGGAATGCTTCGTGCAGACCGTCAGAGGATCAATACCTTCCGGGATGCATCCAGTGCCTACGGCCGCCAGTATGCGGTGGAGGTTTGGGATTGCTCGGATATTCCTTTGCGTGCAGACGGTTCTTGCTATCCGCTTTCCAGGATGCCCTTCGTGCCGGATACTGCTGCTCAGCGCAATGAGCAGTGCCTTTCTGCCTTTGAAATACAGGTAGCCGGTTTGATGCGCAGATTGGATACCCTTCAGACCTGCGCTGTGATCGGTGTATCCGGCGGCTTGGATTCCACATTGGCGCTGCTGGTTGCTGCCGAGGCGATGCGCCGATTGGGCAGACCCTTGACAGATGTTTACGGGGTTACCATGCCATGCTTCGGGACATCGGACCGCACCTATCAAAATGCATGGGAGTTGATGCGCGGCCTGGGTATCAGCGCCAAAGAGATCAGTATCCGGGACGCGGTGCTCACCCACTTCCGGGACATTGGGCATGATCCCTCTGTTCACGATGCCACCTATGAGAATTCCCAGGCAAGAGAGCGCACCCAGATCCTGATGGACTATGCCGGTCGGGTAGGCGGCATCGTTGTAGGAACCGGTGACCTGAGTGAACTGGCACTGGGCTGGTGCACTTATAATGGCGACCATATGAGTATGTACAGTGTCAACGGTTCTGTGCCGAAGACAATGATCCGTTGGATCATTGATGCTGTGGTGCAGCTGCCGCAGTATGCTCACTGTGCCGCGGTGCTGAAGGATATCCTGGATACACCCATCAGCCCGGAGCTGCTGCCTCCGGATGGCAGTGGTAAGATCGCCCAGCAGACGGAAGATATTGTCGGACCCTATGTCCTGCATGATTTCTTCTTGTACTATATGCTTCGCTACGGCTTTGGTCCAAAGAAGATCTACCAGATGGCGTGTCGGGCTTTTCGGGATGCATTCTCTCCGGAAACCGTGAAAAAGTGGCTGCAGAAATTCTATTGGAGGTTCTTCAGTCAGCAGTTTAAGCGGGATTGTCAGCCGGACGGTGTTAAGATCGGTGCTGTGAGCGTGGGCGCAAGGGGAGACCTTTGCATGCCCAGTGACGCGGTGGCGGCCCTTTGGGCTGACCAGGCGGCAAAATTGTAAAGATTGGACGAATAAGTTCCCGAAATGCATCGCTGCATTTCGGGAACTATTTGCATATTAAAGCCGATCCAGTAGGAATGCGGATATGATTTTTGCCCGCAGTGCCACCGTATCCTTATTAACATATTCCTTTGATGTGTGCTGATATCTGCCGCTGGCACCAATTCCGCAAATCGAAGGAATACCTGCAGCCTGGGTGTAGCAGGAGTCGGAGCCACCGCCGGATTCCATCGGGGTGAGGCTTCCTAATCCGTGACGGTGACAAACAGAAAGAAGCTCGTTAAACAGCGCTTTGGTTTGTTCATTTTTTTCCATAGGCGGGCGCTGACTCAAAAGCGTTACCTGGCACTGTGTTCCTTCGATAAAAGAAGTAGAAGCGATCTGTGCCACAACATTTTTGGCTTCCTGCATATCTTTCACAGTAACGGCGCGGATGTCAACACGAAAGCTGCACTGGTCGGGGATGATGTTCAGAACTGTACCACCGTTAATAATGTTACAGCTGTAGGTCGTTCCGCCTTCCACACTCTTTTCGTGGAGGGCGATGATCTTGTGGGCTGCTTCCACCACGGCGTTTTTGCTGATAAAGAAGTGCTTTCCGGCGTGACCGCCTACACCGGAAACATCCAGCTTGTACTTGAGAATGCCTTTTCTGGCAACCACCACTTCATCATTTTCTGCAGTTTCACAGTTCAGAGCACAGGGGAAACCTGCAGCACTTTGCTGGATAAACCGGATCTCTTTTTCTCCGCCAAGAATGTTGGAAATTTCCTCATCAGAGGTAAGGATCAAACGCAAATGCTTTTGATATCCGTTTTCCAGCAATGCCTTCATTGCCAGCAAGGAAACAGCAATGCCGCCTTTGCAATCGATGACACCGGGTCCGTAGATCTTATCCCCATCCACCCGAACAGGAGGATCACCAAAAGTACCTTTGTCATGTACAGTATCCATATGTGCCTGGAAAAAGCATCCTTTTTCCGCACCGGCATTGATTTCGATAGTCAAAAAGTCTCCGCAGTTTTCCATGGGGGTGCGTGTTACAAGGAAGCCCTGTTCTTGTGCAAATGCGCTGATGTAATCAGACATTTGGTTGATCGTGTCTTTATCGTATGCCCGTGCTTCAAATGCGCAGATCTTACACAAAAAATCCAGGAATGTATCTTGCAGACGGTGGATCGTATTGAATATTTCCATAGTATTTCTCCTTAACTTTATAGACAGAGTATTCTTTGCTTTGCTTCCTTGCCGGGACCTTCCGGTGCGTCAAGTGCAAACAAACCGTAAAGATCACCGCAACGGTTTTCCAGCCGCTGATAGGGGTGGTCCATAGCCTGCCCAATATTTGGAAAACACCCGAAGCTCCGGGCCTTCTTCAGGATCTCTCTTCCCCGGCTGTTTAGTGCCAAAACCCGAATGTATGGTGCAGGGGCGCTGAGTATTTCCTTCGAGATCCCCAGGAATGCACACAGGACCATCCGGTCCAACCTTGTGCGGGTATAGCGCTTTGACTTGGTGGCTGCAAGGATATCCTCTAAAGCAGCCTCGCTGCGGGAAGCATGCATCAGTTTGCGCCACAGACCTTCCGAACCGTAGGGGAGCGCTTCAAATTCCGCATCTGTCATGCAGCGAAGCTTTCCCAAAATTGCCCGTTCACCGGCATGGATGCTGTGCAGCTGCGCATCCCGGAGGCACTGTGCCGCTTCTTCCGGTACATACGGAAGCCACTGCTTACCTCCTTCCATCAGAAGGCGCAGGGAAGTGGCAGAGGGATTCTCTTTGTCTGCTTCTGTGGCATGATAGCTGCCAGACCGGAGAACAGGCAGGGGGGTCATATTGCTTTGCAAGGAGAGGATCGCCTTGCAGTATTCCACAGCGAGGATGTCATTGGGGTGCTGCACAACAGTGCTGCCGATGCCCATTTGCTCCAGTGCTGCCTGCCTGGCTGCCGGAAAGGACAGCCCCAACTCCAGTTCGGAGCGCAGTACCTCGGAAAAGTCTGGTGACAGAAGCGCTTGTGCGGTATCCATGAGCAGCTGTGTATTGGCAGTCTCAGTACCGAAGCTCAAGTGGCTGCAGAAACCGGAGAGAACCGATACACCGCCCCGGGCAAAGCCCTCTGCAGAACGCAGCGCATAGGTGACCGGCAGCTCCAGCACAAGGTCAGCGCCACACAGGAGAGCTGCCTTTGCCCGCAGAGATTTATCTACAATGGCGGGGGAACCACGCTGCACGAAGTTGCCGCTCATGAGGCAAACGATTCCGCAATCTGATCCTAAGGCGCTGCGCACAGTGTCCATCTGCTTTTTGTGGCCCGCATGAAATGGGTTATATTCGCAAATAATGCCAGCTATTTTCAAAAAACTCACCTTTGTTGAAAAAATTTCCCTTAGAGGGCTTGAGAAATTCTGCAATCTGTTATAGAATAGACCTATCTATGGTTATCTTATCATAAATAACAAGAAAATCAATTAATTTTAGGAGGAAGATTCCAATGAACGTTTTGGTTATCAACGCTGGCAGCTCCAGCCTGAAGTACCAGCTGATGAACCCCGAGACCGGTGATGTCTCTGCAAAGGGCCTGTGCGAGCGTATCTACATCGACGGCCGTCTGACCCACAAGGTCGGCGATAAGAAGGTGGAGAAGGACATTGCAATGCCCAGCCATTCTGAAGCAATTCAGGCTGTTCTGGAGATCCTGGTCGATCCCGTTGACGGCGTTATCAAGAGTGTTGATGAGATCGACGCTGTCGGTCATCGTGTTCTGCACGGCGGTATGGAGTTCAGCGACTCCTGCATCATCGACGAAGCTGTTATCAAGGCTATCAAGAAGTGCATTCCTCTGGGACCCCTTCACAACCCTGCTAACCTGATGGGTATCGAGGCTTGCCAGGCTGTTATGCCCAAGACTCCTCAGGTCGCTGTGTTTGATACTGCGTTCCATATGACCATGCCTCCCAAGGCTTACCGTTACGCAATTCCCACCGAGTACTATGAGAACGACGATATCCGTCGTTACGGCTTCCACGGCACCAGCCATAAGTATATTGCCCGCCGTACTGCTGCCCTCATCGGCAAGACTGAGTTCAAGATGGTCAACTGCCACCTGGGCAATGGTTCCTCCATGTCCGCCATTAAGGACGGCAAGTGTGTAGATACCACTATGGGTCTGTCCCCCTTGGCCGGTGTTCCCATGGGCACCCGTTCCGGTGATATCGATGCATGTGTTGTTCAGTTCATCTGCAACAAGTACAACATGAGCGTGGATGATTGCCTGACCATGCTTAACAAGAAGTCCGGCGTTCTGGGCCTGAGCGGTGTTTCCTCTGACTTCCGTGATCTGGAAGCCGGTGCTGCTGAGGGCAATGAGAACTGCAAGCTGGCTCTGGAGAAGTTCTACTATGAGGTTGCAAAGTATGTTGGTGCATATGCTGCTGCTCTGAACGGCATCGATGTTCTGACCTTCACTGCCGGTGTTGGTGAGAATGGCATCACTACCCGCCAGGCGATCTGTGATTACCTGGGCTTCATGGGCGTGAAGATCGATCCTGAGAAGAACCAGGTCCGCGGCAAGGAGACTCTGATCTCCACTCCCGACTCCACCGTTCAGGTTTGGGTTGTTCCCACCAACGAGGAGCTGATGATCGCTCAGGATACTGCCGAGCTGGTCAACGCTGCCAAGTAATTCCCGCTATATAGCACAACAGAGCCACCGCATCTTGGCGGTGGCTCTTTTGCAAATCACAATTTCGGAGGATATAAAATGGAAACTGTATCTCAGCGCTTTTTGCGCTATGTGACATTCGACACCCAATCGGATGAATTCTCTGAAAGCTGTCCGTCCACCCAAAAGCAGCTTGCACTGGGCAACGCACTGGTGGAGGAAATGCAGGCAATGGGCATTTCGGATGTGCACATGGACGCAAATGGATATATTTACGGCACGGTCCCCGGAGATCCGTCCCTGCCCACCATTGGCTTGATTGCCCATATGGACACTTCTCCGTCTTACTCCGGCGCAGGTGTCAAGGCACAGACGGTCCTGTATGAGGGTGGAGATATCCTGCTGAATCCTCAGGAGCAGATCGTCATGAGCGCGCAGGAATTTGAGAGCCTTGCAGACCATGTGGGAAAGCACTTGATCGTTACCGATGGCACGACCCTTCTGGGTGCGGATGATAAGGCGGGTGTGGCAGAGATCCTTACCTGTGCACAGCAATTGCTTGCATCAAAAGAAAAGCATGCTACATTGCGCATAGGGATCACCCCGGATGAGGAGATCGGAAGAGGTGCTGACCTGTTTGATGTCAAGGGCTTTGCTGCGGACTATGCCTACACCGTAGATGGCGGTGGTCTGGGGGAATTGGAATATGAGAACTTCAATGCAGCCGGCGCGGAGGTTCGCTTCCACGGAGTCAACATCCACCCCGGTTCTGCAAAGAACAAAATGCGCAATTCCCAGCTGATGGCGATGGAGTTCCAAAGCCTGTTGCCGGTGCATCAGCGCCCTGAGGCAACTGAGGGGTACGAAGGCTTTATTCATCTGACAGATATGCACGGGGATGAGGAGAATACTACTTTGCGTTATATTCTCCGTGACCATGACCTTCAGAAGCTTCAGGAAAAGAAGCAGATCATGGAGGCAGCAGCTGCGTTCATCACCGCCAAATACGGAGAACGCTCTGTGGAGCTGACGATCCGTGACAGCTATTTCAATATGCGTGAGAAGATCGAGCCCTGTATGTATATCATTGACCGTGCGAAGGCTGCAATGGAGTCTGTTGGGATCACGCCTAAGATCGTTCCCATCCGGGGAGGTACTGACGGTGCACGGCTGTCCTTTGAGGGGCTGCCTTGTCCGAACCTGTGCACAGGCGGTTTTAATTTCCATGGTCGTTTCGAGTATATCCCGGTGGAGGATATGGAGAAGGTCGTGGAGCTTCTGATTCAAATCTTGACAAGCGTTGTATAAAATACCGATCCGCACTGCCTTTGCAGTGCGGATCGTGTTACTTTCCCAGGCGGGGCAGAATTTTCAGCAGTTCCCGCAGTGTGGTCAGTGTGGGGTAGGGAACAGGCTTCTTTGCAAAGAAGAGAGGATCTGTCGCTGTGGCATCCGGGATCTGGCCGGTGTATTGCACATGCGGTTGCAAAAGCTTGTACAGATCTCCCACAGAGTAATATTTTCCCGGAGTCACACCGACCCCGACAGTGCCTAACACACGGACACAAAATTCCACACAGGTGTATGCGTCCTTTGCTTTGACCGGCTTGTGAAACAGAGCGCCCAGGGCAGAAAGATGATTGTAAATATACTGATCCTTATTCTGATACATTTGCGTTAATGTATCAGATACCTGCTGATACTGAGATTGGGTGAGTGCCAATTTACAAATGCTCACATGGGCTTTCTGCCCGTTGAGATGGTATCTGTCAAGGAATTCCCGGACAAAACCGCCGTAAAGGGGTGTGCGGTAATAGCGGCGGGCAAATCCGTACATCTGACTCAGCTCTGCGTCCAAAGCAAGGCTGACATGATTGTATACTTCCCCGGTGATGCGGCGGATGGCTTTGCCGATAAAATAGGGGGTGGAGGAGAAAACGATATAAAGATACTTTGTCTCCATAGAACGCTCCTTTACAGCATGCCAAGTAAATGCATACCGATGATATTAATGGCCAGATTTGCACCCATATGCACAAACCAGGAGATCCAGATCCGCTCCTGCAATGAGTTGAAAAAGTTAAACATGAATCCGCACAGGAATAACGCAAGCAGCGCCAAAAGAAACAGCTGAAAAGAAACCATGCTGACAAGCATACCGGCATGGTACACAGCAAATGCGGCAGCACTGAAAATATAGGCGAAGGCTTTGGGAGCGGTATGCAGCAAACCCAAGAAAGAAAAGCACCGGAAATAGAACTCTTCCAGAAGGGAATTGCAAAGGGCAATGTAGGTGCTCACAAAAAGAAAGTTATCCGGGGTTACACCTGCGCCCTCTTCCAATGCGGCCGGAACAGTGGACAGATCCACATACGGATGCAGGAAGTGATACGCAGCCAAAATAACACCCAAGGTGGCGATGCCCAGAACACCGCCTCCGCATAGTGCTTTCCGATCCGGCCGGAACGCATTGCGGAAGGGGATCTTCAAGATCCGTGCAAGAACCAGGGGAAGCACTAAAAACAGAAGGAGCTTGATCATGGATTTGACGGTATACCCGGGCTGCAGAATGCCATCCACCAGTGCCATGGCAATACATCCAACGGCGGTAATGATACAAATATAAACAGCAGACCGCTTCAAAAGCCGTCACCACCCTTCCGTAATTTAAAGAAATCATACCACAGTTTTTCTAAGATTGCAATGAATGTGAAGACAGAACCCACGATGATGATTCAAATATTTTTGGAAATAAGCATTGACAAATCCCAGACAGAAATGTTATATTTGTGATACCTTGTTAAATTTATAACATTTTGGAGGCAGTATGTACAGTATACGCCAGGAACAGATCCGTGAATATATTGAAGAAAAGAATGTAGTTACCATCAAAGAATTGCAGGCGTTGTTTCCTCATGTTTCTCTGATGACCATACACCGGGATTTGGATGCGCTGGAAAAAAGCGGAACGCTGGTCAAGTTCCGTGGAGGAGCTAAATCCGTTCGCCTTACCGGTGATCCGGAGTTTAACGTGCGTATGCGGGAGAACAATGCGGGCAAACTGGCAATGGCCAGGAAAGCCATGGAAATGATCCAGCCCCATACTTCTGTTTTTCTGGATGCAAGTACAACCAACCTTGCGCTGGTAAAGAGCCTTCCCGATATCAATGTAAATATTGTGACAACAGGCCCGAGTATTGCACTTGAGCTCTGCCGCCTGCACAACCCTGTGGTAACTCTGTGCTGTGGCACGATCAACCGGAAAAACCTGGCATTGTCCGGACAAAACACCTTGGAAATGCTGGATAAGATCAACATCGATCTTGCGTTTATCGGAGTTTCCGGATGCTCTGTGGATGCAGGCTTTACCTGCGGTACAGAGGGGGACATGCTGGTCAAGCGCATGGTGATCAGCAAGGCAAGAACCAGTGTTGTTATGTGCGGCCAGGAAAAATTCAGCTGCCTGATGCCGTATACCTTTGCAAAACTGCCTGATGTAGATTATGTGATCACGGACGGAACGGTTCCTCCGGTATTTTCCCAGGCGGCACGAAGCAGCGGCGTGACGATTCTATGAGCATCAAAACCACCGAAGATCCCGAAATCGCGGATTTTTCGGTGGTTTTTTCTGTGATGTGAAAAATAGTTGTTGACGGGTGTGTTAAGATAAGTTATAATTAACAAGCTATAACACCATAAGGAGGATTTATCATGGCAAATGCTGTCATCATGCCCAAGGCCGGTATTACGGTAGAAAGCTGTATCATCGGTGAGTGGGTAAAGAAGGTCGGCGATCAGGTCAAGGTCGGCGACGTGCTGTTTACTTATGAGACTGACAAAGCCAGCTTCGAGTGCGAGTCCACAGCGGAAGGTACTCTGCTGGACATTTTCTTTGAAGAGGGCGACGAGGTTCCCTGCCTCGTAAATGTGTGCGCCATCGGTGCGCCCGGTGAAGACTGTTCCGCTCTGAAGGGCGGCAGTGCTGCACCCCAGGAGGCTGTTCCTGCAGCCGCAGCTCCCGCTGCTGCAGCCGCTGCACCCGCTGCTGCAAACACCAAGGCAAAGGCTGTTATTATGCCTAAGGCCGGTATCACCGTCGAGAGCTGCATCATCGGTGAGTGGATGAAGCAGGTTGGCGACCAGGTGAAGGTTGGTGATATCCTGTTTACCTACGAGACCGACAAGGCTTCCTTCGAGTGCGAGTCCACTGAGGAAGGCGAGCTGCTGGCCATCTTCTTTGAAGAGGGCGAAGAAGTTCCCTGCATGGAGAATGTTTGCGCTGTGGGTCCCCACGGTGAGCCTACGGATTGCCTGAAGCCCGGTGCTGCACCTGCAGTTGTTGAAGCTGTGGCAGAGGCTGCACCTGTTGCTGCTGCCGAGACTGCTGCACCTGTTGCACAGATCGTTCCCGGTGCACCCGTTTCTCCCAGAGCTGCAAAGCTGGCTAAGGCTGCCGGTGTGGATGCTTCTTTGGCTGCCGGTACCGGTCCCAATGGCCGTATTATCGAGCGTGATGTGCAGAAGCTCATCGACCAGGGTGTTCCCGCTGCAGCAAAGACCTGCTGCGTAGACGAGGGCCCTGCATATGAGGATGTGAAGTTCAGCGGTATCCGCCGTGCGATCTCCAAGTCCATGCACACCTCTCTGTCCACCATGGCTCAGCTGACCCATACCACCAGCTTTGACGCCACTGCAATTCTGAACTACCGTAAGGTGCTGAAGGCTGCCGGCGGCGAGTATGCAGGCATTACTTTGGGTGACATCATTCTGTATGCGGTTTCCCGTACTGTTCTGAACCATCCCGATCTGAACGCAAATATGCTGGATGACAACTCCATCCGTCGCTTTAAGCATGTCAATCTGGGTGTTGCTGTGGATACGCCCCGTGGTCTGATGGTCCCCACCTTCTTTAATGCTGCTCAGATGAGCCTGCTGGAGATCTCCAAGGCTGTTAAGGAGCTGGCTGCTGAGTGCCGTGACGGTGCCATCAATCCCGATAAGCTCTCCGGTGGCAGCTTCACAGTTTCCAACCTGGGCAACATGGGTGTTGAGTCCTTCACACCTGTTATCAATCCTCCCCAGACCGGTATTCTGGGTGTTTGCGGTACTGTTGACCGCGTTCGTAAGGCAGCCGACGGCTCCATTGAGATCTATCCTGCAATGGGCTTGAGCCTGACCTATGATCACCGCGCTGTGGATGGCACTCCTGCCGCTAAGTTCCAGCAGGAACTGGGCCGCAACCTGGAGAACTTCACCACACTGCTGGCTAAGTAATGAAAGGAGGATCTGACAATGCCTAAGAGTTTGTTCGTGGATCCCGCTGAGGTTAGAGCACCCGGTAAGGTTACCTTCAATGAGATCCCTGTGAATCAGTATAATAAGACTGTGGAAGAGGAGCTGGCTTCCGGTAAGTATACCAAGGAAGACCTGATCCGTATTTTCCGCGATATGACCGTTCTGCGTGAGTTTGAGACCATGCTGAACAACATTAAGACCATGGGTACCTACAACGGTATCGACCATACATATCCCGGTCCTGCGCACCTGTCCATCGGTCAGGAAGCAGCTTGCGTCGGCCAGGCATATTTGCTGGATGAGAACGACTTTGCCTTCGGCAGCCACCGTTCCCACTCTGAGATCCTGGCAAAGGCTCTGTCCACCATCAACAAGATGAGCGACGAGCAGCTGATGAATGTTATGGAGAACTTCCTGGAGGGCAAGTGCCTGCGCTCCACCCAGAAGCTGGGTCAGACTGAGAGCGTCAAGGAACTGGCGATCCGCTTCATCCTGTACGGTACACTGTCTGAGATTTTTGCCCGTGAGACCGGCTTCCATATGGGCATGGGCGGCTCTATGCATGCATTCTTCCTGCCCTTCGGTATCTATCCCAACAATGCGATCGTTGGCGGTTCCGGCACCATTTCCACCGGCTCTGCTCTGTACAAGAAGGTCAACAACAAGAAGGGTATCGTTGTCTGCAACGTGGGTGACGCTTCCATGGCCCGTGGTCCTGTTTGGGAAGCTTTGAACTTCTCCGCTATGGATCAGTACAAGACCCTGTGGGAGAGCCACAACGATGGCATGCCCATCCTGTATAACATTTTCAACAATTCCTACGGTATGGGCGACCAGACCCGTGGCGAGACCATGGGCCAGGGCTGCATGTCCCGGATCGCATCCGGTGTCAGCCCCACCCAGTTCCATGCAGAAACTGTCGACGGCTTCAACCCCCTGGCAGTGATCGATGCTATGGAGCGGAAGCTGGAGCTGCTGAGAAACGGCCAGGGCCCCGTGATGCTGGAGACTCTGACTTACCGCTTCTCCGGTCACTCTGTTTCCGACCAGAATGCATACCGTACCAAGGAAGAGATGGATGCATGGAAGGAAGTAGACCCGCTGACCACTTATCCTGCAGCGCTGGTCAAGGCCGGTGTGCTGACCCAGGAAGAGGTAGACGCGATTCTGGCAGAGACTTCCGCTCGTATGACTATGATCTGCAAGGCAGCTGCTGATCCCGAAATCAGCCCCTACTGCGATTTCAAGGCCGACCCCGCTGTTGTGGAGCGCATCATGTTCTCCAACCAGCAGGTTGAAAAGTTTGATGACTGTGAGCCCGAGTTCACTGTTCCCAAGGAAGAGGCTGAGGGCTATAAGAAGATCAAGGCTAAGGAGCGCAGCCCCATCGGTGCAGACGGCAAGCCTGTTTCCAAGATGAAGCTGTATAACCTTCGTGACGGTATCTCCGAGGTTATTTGGGACCGCTTCTATGAGGATCCCACTCTGATCGCTTACGGTGAAGATTGCCGTGACTGGGGCGGCGCATTTGCAGTATACCGTGGCATGATGGACGCTCTTCCCCACTGCCGTCTTTTCAACTCTCCTTTGGCTGAGGGTGCGATCGTCGGTACTGCTGTCGGTTATGCGCTGTCCGGTGGCCGTGCACTGGTTGAGCTGATGTATGCTGACTTTATCGGCTGCGCCGGTGACGAGATCTTCAACCAGATGTCCAAGTGGCAGGCAATGTCTGCAGGTATTCTGAAGATGCCTCTGGTGCTGCGTGTTTCCGTCGGTTCCAAGTACGGTGCACAGCACTCTCAGGACTGGACTGCACTGTGTGCACACATCCCTGGCCTGAAGGTTTGCTTCCCCGCAACGCCTTGGGAAGCTAAGGGCCTGATGGAGACCGCACTGAAGGGCACCGACCCTGTTGTGTTCTTTGAGAGCCAGAGAATTTACGATGTGGGTGAGCAGTTCCACGAAGGTGGCGTCCCCGCTGAGCGCTATGAGATCACCATTGGTGATACCAACAAGGTTCGCGACGGTAAGGATGTGACCATTCTGACCATCGGTGCAGTTCTGTACCGTGCGATGGACGCTGCCAAGACCCTCAGCGAAAAGTATGGCATGGAAGCAGATGTGATCAACATTCACTCTCTGGTGCCCCTGGACTACACTAAGATCATTGAGTCTGTCAAGAAGACCGGCCGCGTGGTTCTGGTGTCCGATGCATGCGCAAGAGGCTCCTTCATGAATGATGTTGCAAAGACCATCACTGAGCTTTGCTTCGATGATCTGGATGCACCTCCCGTTGTGGTTGGCGCTCGTAACTGGATCACACCTCCCTTCGAGTTTGACGAGTTCTTCTTCCCCCAGGCAAGCTGGATCCTGGATACCATCCACGAGAAGCTGGTTCCCCTGGAGGGCTACGAGCCTGAAAACGGGCTGAGCACGGAGGAGATCCTGCGCCGCGCACAGCAGGGTGTGTAAATGAAGCTTACACGGACAGCCAATGCAGGTGTTCTGCTGGAGCTGGACGGGGTATCGATTCTACTGGACGGTGTGTGCCGGGAGGTAAAGCCCTACCCGGTCACACCGGCCCATATCCGGGATCAGCTTCTGAAAACGCTGCCGGATATCGTGGCATTTACCCATGCACATAAGGATCATTATGACCCCGTTTATGCTGCCGAATACCAAAGGCAGACGAACGGGGTCGTTTTGGGTCCCTCCGATCTGCCACGATGCAAGACTTCGTCAGAACCCTTGCGTGTAAAAGATGTTACGGTGACACCGGTTCTCAGCCGCCATATCGGCGCGGTGGGGAAGGATGTGGCCCATATGAGCTTCATCATTGAGGGAAGTCGCTGCGTTTGGTTTTTGGGTGATGCCTCGCCCTTTGTATGGAAGGACCGGGAGAAATTCCCTTCACCGGACGTGCTGATCGCTCCCTATGCCTACGCCACCACCCGTGCCGGATGGGCGCTGACCCAGAAGCTTATCCCGGATACGGTGGTGCTGCTGCATATGCCGGAACGGGAGTCAGACACCTTGGGGCTTTGGCCTGCGGTGGAAGAGACTACCCGGGGGGCGGAAAATTTGCATATTCCCCCAATGGGGGAAACCATCGCTGTGTAAAGGAGAATGGGTATGGAAAATTTGTATGGGGAAGGTGCAATTGCCATCGTGGCAAAGATGCCTGTACCCCAGGAAAATCGGGAAGCCTTTTTGAAGCTGGCGGAAGAACTTATCGAGAAATCCCGGCAGGAGGAAGGCAATCTCTACTATGCGCTGAATGTAAGTAAAAAGGACGAAAACTGCCTTGCCTTCGTGGAAAGCTGGAAAGACAAGGCTGCGGTGAAGGCCCATAATGCCACAGAGCATTTTCAGAGAATTCTGCCTCAGCTGCGTGCGCTGTGCGACGGTGAGCCAAACACAGAGCTGTTTACCCAGCTGTAAAAAACTAAAAAGAAGCCTGCACAGTTCCTCGGCGGAAACTGTGCAGGCTTTTTGAGTTGTGCAGTCATTCTTTTCTGCGGCACACAAATATTAGACAAATTTGTTTTTGCCAAGCTGTTGCATTAGCTTGACTTTTTCTGATCAATGTAGTAAAATTTACAAAAAAAGGAGATGATCAGTATGTTCGAAAAAACAAAAGTTCTGTGCGATTCCTTCCTTGACCTGGGCGTTCCCGGTTTTGACCTGATGGTCTGCCAGGATGGTCAGTGTGTCCTGCGCTACATAAAAGGCTATTCCGACCAGCACAACAAGATCCCCATGAGGGGAAACGAGCGCTATAATATCTATTCCTGCTCCAAGCCCATTACCGTCACTGCGCTGATGCAGCTGTGGGAGAAGGGCCTTTTCAAGCTGGAGGATAAGCTCTCCGATTATATGCCGGAGTTTGCCGAGATGACGGTCCTCACCCCGGATGGGATCAAAAAGGCAGAAAATCCCATTTACATCCACAATCTGTTTTCCATGACTGCAGGCTTCAATTATGATCTCCAGTCACCTGCGCTGCTCCAGCTCCGTGCTGACACGGAGAATCGCTGCCCCACCCGGGAGGTTGCCCGTGCCCTTTCCCAGCAGCCGTTGGAGTTCGAACCTGGCACCATGTTCAAGTATAGCCTGTGCCATGATGTGCTGGCTGCCCTGCTGGAGGTGCTCACCGGAGAGAAATTTGGGGACTATGTGAAGGCCCACATTTTTGAGCCCTTGGGCATGACCCACTCCGATTTCCTGCTGCCTATGGAAGATTATTCCACCGTCATCCCTCTATACAGAAGCACATCCAGCGGAGAGGTCATTCCCCATTTCGCGGGCAACGTTCCCACCTTCCGCATTGGTGTCGAGCATGCCAGCGGCGGCGCAGGCTGCGTCTCCACTGTGGAGGATTACATGAAGTTCGCGGAGGCACTGCGTGAGGGTGAACGCCTTCTGAAGCGAGATACCATCCAACTCATGACCACAGATCGGCTGACGCAGGAGCAGCGAGAGTGCTTCCTGAAAAGATTCAATGGCAACTACGGCTACGGTCTGGGTATGCGGGTGGCTAACAGCGTCGGACGGTTTGACTTCGGCTGGGGCGGTGCGGCCGGTGCGTACCTGGCCATCGATATTCCCCACAAGATCAGCATCTTCTACGCCCAGCATGTGACCCTGCCCCCCAATAGGAAACGGCGCAAGAAGTTGTACACCACTGTGCTGGAGGAACTGACGGGCATCGCAGCAGGCAACACCCCCTGAATCCGGATCGGAATAAGCTGACCTATTAAAAACGGAGCAGGTTCACCTGCTCCGTTATTTGCGTTGCGTAGTCATTTTTCTCATGGCACACAATTGTTAGATAAATTGGAATTGGCAGTTCAATTATTTTATGAACATATCAGTAACCCATTCTTGATAACACGCAAAATTAACTGAAGTATAAAACGCACATTCTTCTGTCTCAAAATTCCACTTATATACATAACAATAGCAAGGATCACCAAGAGGATTTACTCCAAAAATTGATACAAAATAAATGGTTCCATCCTTTTCAAAGGCGTGTGAGATATTAAATTCTGTTGAAGAATTTGCTTTTTTGATTCTCTTACCTTCTTCAAAAGTATTCAAGATAGAACTATCAACTTTTTTAGTAATACCGCTTTCTTTGTCTGTAATTTCGAGATAATTTCCAAGTGCTTTTGAGGTGTATGCGAACGAATATCTTGTGGAACGATTGCTGTCTTTGGAGTACTCATAATTGTCAGAAATGCTATCGCTATCAACAATATTTACTTGCTTTGTATCAATGCACCATGAATAATACATTTGTTGAAATTCGTCCGTATTGGGATTATCCATTCTAAACCAAAAACAGTTGTCCCCCCAAAAAGCGTTAATAATTTTTGAGGGTAAGGTTTCTGTGCCCAAAGAAGTCGCTTCAAATGTTTCGTAGGGGGTATACAAGAATTCTACAGAAAGAGTATCTTGATTATGAATGTAAGAGTAAAAGCCTTTTTCTTCTAAAAAGACAATATTACATTGCTGCTCATTGTATTTAATATCACCAAGGTTGTAATGTGTTCCGTTCGCAACAAGTTCAAAGCAGGTGAGCAGGATAATATTTTCTGATTTATCAAATGACTCAAACATCGAAGCAATCTCTTGATTTTGGTGTTCGTTATTACCGCAAGCTGTTAAAGAGAAAACCAGAACAATACAAAAGACGGAAACAAGTATCTTTTTCATTTTGCCCTCCTTATTATTTTTGAAATCCAAGTCTATGAACAGTTAGACAGATTCGACTTTTGCGTTCTGCCTATTAGGATATTATCATACAAGCGGGCATTGTGCAATGACAATTACATAGCAAAAGCAGGCAGGATGAAATGTCCTGCCTGCAATTTTTAGATATGGTTTTAACTGTATTATTCACTTACCTGAACCGTGCCGTCTTCCAGGATGGTGATGGTCATGCCATCTTTTACATAGCTGAGGAATTCTTCGCCCAGGCAGTCCACAACCGGCATTTTTACATCCGGCAGCCATACAGAAGCCAGGATGGAGCCGGCAGCAGCAAGGGAATCGATAGGCTTGCTAAACAGCATGCATGCAGGCTGCCGCTCCATAGCGCAGGCACAGTACAGAACCAAGCCGCCGGTAGTGGAACCGATGGTCTGAGGCAGACACAGGGCTTTTCCCAGCATCTGCTTACCGTACAGGTCAGGGTTGTTCTGATCGCCGCAGGTAGCGGTCTTGTCACCGAACTGCAGTGCCTTTTGGAAAGAAGCAAGGGTATTCAGACCACCGTGGGAGACCAGTGCTTCAGCGGTTACCGTACCGGGAGCGATGACGCGTCCTTTAAATTCCTTCATACCTCTTACACTCCTTTCGTGATCTTCTCGAGAATTTCACTCTCGGTGTAGTATCTTGCAGTGGTGTAGGTGCGCAGCTTGTTAGACGATGTGATCACCGGCATAGAGCCGCACAAAGGATTGTTCATATACATCAGAGGGCAGATGTAGCTGAGGATCACGCCGGTCTGCTTCAAACGGTCTGCATACTCCGTTTTCTCGAACTCTTTCTTTACGGCAGGTGCTGTGGTGAATACTGTGGGGATCTGAACTTTTTTCTTGCCGCTTGCCTTCAAGCCGGCTTCCACATCCTCGGTCCAGCGAATCAGCTGCTGCAGACTCATATGGGGGCAGCCAATGAAACAAAGCTTGGGCTTTGCATCCGCGTTCTTCCAAATGACAGGATATGCCGCCTGGACACGCGCCAGCTCCGCATCGTCGATTACATAGACCTGTGCACCTTCCTTAACGAGTGCTTCGCCTTGCTCGGCTGCCTCGGGAGTCAGATTTGCGATATGGTACAGGCCCACAGCACCGTTGGATGCAGTGGCAGCGCCAAAGTCTTTCAAATATGCACAGACTTCCTCTGTCAGCTCGGTTCCCAGCCACTGATCAAGCCCTGTGATATAGGGAACATCCTCCATCACCTTCATGCCAATGGCAGAGCCAAGAAGCTGGGCTTCCGGCTTTTTGGTGGTTTTTACCTGGATGATCCAGCTTGCTTTTCGGCCTTCATCGGTCAAAAGACCGAAATTGGGGACGAAACCGGCAATAGAACCCATGATATCCATGATGCCGGAGTTGCGGTTGCAGCGCGCGCCCAAAACAGAGTTTGCATATACCACCGCAGAGGACTCTGCCCAACTAAGCACTTCGCCTTTTTTGGGCTTGTTGCCTACCTGATCCAGATAGCTGGCACAGGTGAAGGCATCCTCGTTCATCAGACCCAGCTCCTTCAGCTGTGCTTCGTAGCTTTCCTGGGTGGCATACATGATCTTATTAAAGATAAAATTCTGCAGAAAATTCGCAGGAACATGCTTGTCCAGGGGGCGGGGGTCCACGGAGAAGGGCTGACCGGATACAGCACCGGCATCAATGAGCTGCTGCATCAGTTCAAAAACGGGCTTCATCATCTTAAGACCGAAGGAAGTCACCAGATGGTTATACTCAGAAGTCACAGGAACCATCTTGTCAGCACCGAAGGCATCACCGTACATCACCAGGGTCTTCATGACCTTTGCCATGGTTTCGCCTTTTGAGCCGTTCAAAATAGCTTGTTGTTCATCGGTTAAGTACATAAATCTACCTCCTTACAGCTTCATACAGACATCCCAGGCCTGCCAGATGGCAGAGCGCAGGTTTCCAACCTTGCAGGCGTCACCGATCACATGTACGTGCTTGCTCTTTTCAGCGACAGGAGCGGGCTTGTAACCCACAGACAGGATCACATCGTCGGCCTGCAGTTCGCTGATATTGCCATCTTTATCGCGGATAGTTACGGTGTTGTCACCGATCTGTGTGACACCGGTCTGCAGATAAACAGGCACATCGTTTGCTTTAAAGAAGTCACGCAGGAAGCTGGTGTTGGCAAGGCAAATGCCGGGGGTGCAGATCAGATCGTCCAGCATTTCCACAATGGTGGGATTCTTGCCCTGCAGATACAGATCATATGCGATCTCGCAGCCGGTCAAGCCGCCGCCGATGATCACCACATTTTCACCGACCTGGCGCTGCCCCAAAAGGAAGTCCACTGCCTGAATCGCTCTGCCTGCACCGGGTACAGGAATGCGATTGGCCTTTGCGCCGGTGGCAACGATAATCTCGTCTGCATCCAAAGCGGAAACGTCTGTGATTTCTGTGTTCAGCTTGACATCAATTTCGGGGTGCTTTGCGATCTCTCTGCGATACCAGGCGATCAGTGCCTTGTCCTTTTCCTTAAAGGAGGGGGCGGCAGCAGCAATGAACACACCACCCAACTCACCGGACTTTTCGTACAGGGTTACCTTGTGCCCGCGCTTTGTGCAAACCAGTGCAGCCTCCATGCCACCGATACCACCGCCAATGATGGCAATTCTCTTGGCATTCTTGGCAGGCGCGATGAAATGCTTCTTGGATTGCATGGTTTCAGCGTTGATGGCACACCGGGCCAGACCCATGGTGTCGGTCAGATCCTGGGTGTTGTAATGTCCCTTGGAGGAGGAGAAGTTAAAGCAGCCATTGTGGCAGCAGATACAGGGCTTGATATCCTCCAGACGGTCTTCGATGATCTTGGTGATCCAGGCAGGATCTACCAGGAACTGACGGGCAACACCCATGGCATCGATCCGGCCTTCTGCAATAGCCTGGGCAGCGACGTCAGGCTCCATGCGTCCCGCGCAAACCACAGGAATATCTACGACCTGCTTGATGTGCGCCACATCGTCCAGGTTGCAGTTTTGGGGCATGTACATAGGCGGGTGTGCCCAGTACCAGCTGTCATAAGTGCCGTTGTCGGCATTGAGCATGTCATAGCCGGCATCCTGCAGGTACTTTGCAGCCTTTTCGGATTCTGCCATGCCACGGCCCTGCTCGGGAGCGGAATCACCGGGGACAAGACCTTCGGCAAAGCCCTTCAGCTTGGACTCAACGCTGTAGCGCAGGGAAACGGGGAAGTCCGCTCCGCAGGCTTCCTTGATAGCAGCAACCACCTCGGCTGCGAAGCGGTAACGGTTTTCGAAAGAACCGCCGTACTGATCAGTGCGCTTGTTAAAGAATTCAATGGCAAACTGATCCAAAAGATATCCTTCGTGAACAGCATGGACCTCCACACCGTCCACACCGGCATCCTTGCACAGCTTTGCGGTTTTTGCAAAGGCTTCGATGATCTCATGGATCTGCTCCACGGTCATTTCCGGGCATTCAATATCCGGTGCCCAGCGGGCAGGCTGGGCAGAGGGGCTTGCCAGCTCGTGACTGGTATCCAAAATGGGCTTGATCAGCGCCCGGGTGAATTTGTTCTTGTGCAGAGGACCCACCAGCTCTGTGATGGCCCAACTGCGGCCCATGCCTGCAGTCAGCTGCACAAACAGCTTAGCACCGGTTTTATGGATCTCCTCCATGAACTCCTTCAGATCCTCAAACATCTTGGGATTTTGCCACAGCCATTTGCCCCAGAAGGTATCACGAAGCGGTGCAATACCGGGGATGATCAGGCCGACATTGTTTTGCGCGCGTTCCAGAAACAGCTTTGCTGCCTCTTTATCGAACTTGCAGCCGGTAAGTTCAAACCAGCCGAACAGGGAAGTGCCGCCCATAGGACACATGACGATGCGGTTTTTGATTTCAACATTACCGATCTTCCAGGGTGTAAATAGAGATTCGTATTTCGGATCCATACGCTATATAACAGCTCCTTTTATTTCGATTTGCATTGGAAGAATGCTATTCTTCATGGTTAAATTATACTAAAAGGGAAGAATACTGTCAATACAAATGTTGATTACTCAACAAAAAGGCGGACACAAAAGTGTCCGCCCACAGAAAATATGTGTGATTCGATACGGTGCGCGCCTCCCCAGATGCGAATTACGCAAAGTACATGATGCCGAAACCGTCCGGGTTGTGGAAAGATGCGTAGGGGAGAATGGGGGTGGGGTTCCAGGTGAAGAAGTGCTTCTCCACGGTCAGATCACCGCATTTATAGCAGTTGGCGCGGATATGCCCGCCGGGAACGGCTTTAAACTCCGGGAAGAACTGACGGATAAAGGTGTAGGGGATCGCGTAAGTCACTTCCCAGCCGTCTTCGGTTCTGCGGGGTTCGGGAACAATGGGGGGCTCTTCTGCCACAAAACGAATAAGGTTGTGAGCGTTGGAGCCCATGCCCAGGTACATGGCGCCGTTGGGGTTGACTTCAATATTGAAATAGCGCCGATCACCGGGAACGGGACTGAAGAAGAATTCCAGGCAGCTGTCCTCACAGATCTCCCCCAAAGGTCCGTGATGCTCTGCACGGATGTGTTCCTCCTTGGCACTCAAATGCACATAAAGCGCAGTGTCATCATAGCAAAGCCGAGCCTGCGCACGCACAGGGGAGTTGGTGGGGCGCAGCTGATAGTCCAGGCTCAAAGCAGGCACGCTGCTCCAATCCAACTGCTGGGGACGGCGGATGATGGTGTATTCATTCATAAAGGTGTCCTCCTTGGTGATGCAAGCATCGTAATATGGATATGCTTTGATGATACCATAGTTCGGGGAAAAAGGCAATGTTTACTTATACTCTGACATCCAACAGATGTTCAGTTTTTTTAATACTTTTGTTGGGAAATAAGAGGACAAAAACAGGAATAATGGAAATAGCATTATTTAAAGATGTTATCCTGCCGGATTGATAAAAATTCCCCGGACAGATTTGGAGATTATCCATAAAGATGCCCAATTTGCACAAAAGCGCATTGACAAAGGCTGTGGAAAAAGATATGATATACGCGTATAGTTCTGTCCAATGGTTTCTCAAATCCAGCAATGGTGTCCGGAAATTATATGGAAATAATAAAGAGCAATGGAGGGCTGTTTTGTGATTGCGATTAAAAATGCCACCCTGGTCATGAAGGATCACCTGATCCCGGAAGCTGTGCTTTTGATCGAGGATGGTGTGATCAAGGATTTTGGCGAAATGCGGACGATGCCCGTTCCGTCTGATTGCGAGGTAATCGATGCCCAGGGACTGTATGTTGGCCCCGGTCTTGTTGATATTCATAACCATGCCGGCGGCGGTCATTGGTTCTATGATGAGCCGGAGGCAGCAGCGCAGTTCAACCTGCAGCATGGTACTACCAGTGTTTTGGCAACGCTGTACTTCAATATGAACCAGTCTCAGCTGGTGGAGCAGGCCATTACTGTCCAGAATGCCATGAAGAAGCCTGAGGGTGCCAACATTGCCGGCTTCTACATGGAAGCACCTTATATGAATCCTAAGTTCGGTGCTGACCGGGAGAACAATCCCTGGAAAGGTCCTGTCTGCCGTGAGGAGTATATGCCCGTGGTCGAGCAGGTGGGCGCAGATGCCAAGGTATGGGTCCTGGCACCTGAGCGGGAGAATATCGAGCAGTTTGTCGTGGATTGCCTGAAGGTGAACCCCACTGTCAAATTCTCTGTTGGTCACAGTGAGGCAAGCCCTCAGCAGATCGAGGCGCTGATCCCTTACGGTCTGTGCATTGGTACCCACCATACAAATGCTACCGGTGACCGTCCCATGTATCCGGAGTGCCGTGGTGTCTGCGTGGACGAGGCGGTCAACTATAACCGCAACATCTATGCGGAAATGATTTGTGACAGCCGCGGTATTCATGTGGATCCTTACATGCAGCGTCTGATCCGCAAGATCAAGGGTGAGGATCGGTTGATCCTGATCTCCGATTCCTGCGTATTTGACGGCCCCATCCCCGATGGCTACGAGGGCGTGACCGATCTGTGCTTCGATTACGAGGGTGAGATCGCAGGCTCTAAGCTGACCCTGGAGGTAGCTTGCCGTAATATGATGAAGCACACCGGTGCTTCCATTGTGGATGTGTTCCGTTACGCATCCTACAATCCTTCCCGCGCCGTGGGCCTGCTGGACCGGGGCGAGATCCGGAAGGGACTCCGTGCGGACCTGGTGATCTGTGATCACCAGATGCATATAAAAAATGTAATTCTGAAAGGAGAAATACAATTATGAAAGACTTTATTGTCGATCCCGCAACCAAGTTTGATTTCCTGCCTCATGATTTCGTGCCCTTCAAGGACAAGGAAGTTTGCGAGCGCGTTCGCAAGATGAGCGGCAAGGAACTGGAGCAGCGTGAGCCCTGGTGGCATCCTGAGTTCCAGGTCAAGGTCATGATGAATCCCCATCCTGTCCTGATCGCTACCCTGTTCTCCCGTCTGAAGGCTGCTTCCGAAGCAGGTAAGACCTTCACCATGATCCTGGGCAACCCCGAGCCCGACACCTACATCCCTCTGGCACAGCTGATCAACTACTTCCGTGTTGACTGCTCCAAGGTGCACCTGTTTGCAGAGGACGAGTGGGCTGATCAGGATGGCAACATTGCCCCCATCACCTACGAGGCTGGCTTCGCACACTCCATGATCAAGTACCTGTACTACCAGATCGACGAGGACCTGCGTATGCCCATGGAGAATGTTCACTTCCCCACCAATGAGAACATCAAGGACTACTCCAAGATCATCAACGATATCTCTGAGGGCGGCGCTGATATCGCTTCCACCTCTCCCGGTTGGGCAGGCCACATGGCATTCGTGGATCCCATTCCTGAGTTCATCGGCTCCGGCGACATCGAAGAGTGGCTGAACCAGCCTGCTCAGATCGTCAAGCTGCACCCCATGACCATCATGCAGAACTCCCTGAACGGCACCTTCGGCCAGTCCGGCGACATTGCCAACGTGCCTCCCTGTGCTGCTACCATCGGCCCCGTGGATGTTATGCGTGCTAAGGAGCGTATCGAGGTGCATGCTCTGGCTACCTGCGGTACTTTCTCTTCCTGGCAGAGAATGATCTCCCGTCTGTGCACCCACGGTCCCATCACTCCCTACCTGCCCTCCACCATGCTGCAGACCAAGAAGACTCAGGTCTACATCAGCGAGGAGCTGGCTGCTCCCTTCGAGTGCTGGGAGAAGGTCGGTTACTAATTCCGGCCGCCTGATTGCATAAAGGCTTTTAAGGGCCGCA